>JAEXVC010000176.1 GCA_023406715.1 Bacteroidota bacterium
AGTCAGTGGACCAAGGAAATTGCAATTGAGATTGCAAAGGAAGAGGGCATTGACCTTACAGACAAACACTTGGCAGTTATTGAATTCATCCGCGAGAAAGTTCTTAAAGGTGAAGCGCTAACTATTCGTACCATTGGTAAATCGAGCGTTTGTGACACTAAAGGATTCTACGAATTGTTCCCAGGAGCTCCGCTTAAGAAAGCAAGTCGTATTGCAGGAATAGCAAAGCCTTCGAGTTGCGTTTAGTAAAGCAAGGTCCAAAATATCAGTTTTAAGACAATAATTTGAAAAAATAATAATTATGGCGAATACTGTTGACCATCCAATTAAAAAGGTAATGATAATTTGCGCAAAGGCAAGCATAGAGGATGTTTATGCAGCTCTTGTTATGGCAAATGGTGCGGTAATGGAAGGTATTGAGGCAAAGGTGTTTTTTACATTCTTTGGACTTGATGCTATTACCAAGAAACAAATGAAGAAACTTCACACTGGAACCGTTGGTAATCCTGGTATGAGAATGCCTGGCGGATTACCCTTTCCAACAATTCTTGGAATACTTCCGGGTGTTGAGGCTGGCGTTTCGGCTATGATGAAGAGCCAAATGGAGAAATTAGATATTCCTCCTGTTGATGAGTTTCTTGAACTGATTACCGCTGGCGGAGGTGAAATTTATGCTTGTAAACTAGCTGTTGAGATGTTTGGCTTAAAGAAGGAGGATTTCAGCGAGCACGTTAAGGATATTATTACTATTGGTCAATTCTATGAATTGGCTGCAGGTGAAGGGACTCAGATTATTTTCACCTAGTATTCAATATTTCATTCAAACAAAAAAGACTCTTGATAAGAGTCTTTTTTGTTATGTGTATTTATGTAATTCTTAGAAAATCAGGTTCGTGAAGTTTTATTACACCCAAAGGAACCTTCTCAATGGTTACGTTGCTGGTGTCAAGTCCATAGGCTTTTACACTCGAGATACTGAAGTTTTTAATAACCTCATAAAAGTTCATCACAAAGCGTTCAAAGTTGGTGAACTGAATATCAACTGTAGGAATTCTATCGATAATGATATACTTAAAATCGCCTGGAATTTGATGTTTTTTGAGCGATTTATAATTGCTCACGATATCTATCTCGCCTTTCTTAACAAGTTCGGCTATAACGTGGTTAAAGTATCGGTTAATTCTTGCATCGACTTTAAAGCCCAAGAAGAAATCAACCCGATAGACTATATCTGGAATTAACGCCTCAACTTTATAGTGCTTTGTAAATGGTTCATCGGTAATGTTAATTCTAATTAGCCAGTATCTATCTGCCCGTTTAGGTTGTTTGCTAAGTATGGAGTAAATTATTTTTGATTCAACATCGGTATGTTTATCCGCTCTGGTTATATACACAAGATTGGATGCAAATTTGGGGATTTCAACATCATTCCTCAAGTCCTTAAGAACCTCGGCATATTTGGTAATTGGGTGAAATTCTGTAAAACGTTTTTTGGTTTCTCTTCCTTTATTCCAGATAAACATCATTAAAAATATAATTCCGGCTAATAGCAGCGTTAGCCAACCACCATCAGGGAATTTATGAAGATTGGCAATTAGAAAAACAGATTCAATGAAGATGTAGGCTACCAGAAAGCTCCACTTAAAGTACCAATGAATATGTTTTTTATCCAGATAGTAGTATAGCAAGAGCGTTGTCATTAACATTGTAATTGAGATAGACAACCCGTATGCTGCTTCCATATTACTTGAACTTTGAAATAAAAGAACAACAAGTGCACAGGATAAAAACAGTAGCCAGTTTACACTGGGAATGTACAGTTGCCCCTTAATTTTTGTAGGATATTTAATCAATACTTTTGGCCAAAAGTTTAAGGTTATTGCTTCACTTATAATTGTGTACGAGCCCGATATTAAGGCTTGACTAGCAATTACTGCAGCAGTTGTGGCAAGAATAACTCCGGGTATAATAAACCAAGCGGGCATAATTGCATAAAAAGGATTGAGTAAATTATTTGTCCCCTGGGATATTATCCAAGCACCCTGTCCAAGATAGTTAAGAATTAATGTTGCTTTAACAAAGAGCCAACTTATACGAATGTTCTTCAATCCACAGTGTCCTAAATCAGAGTAAAGCGCTTCTGCACCAGTTGTACAAAGAAATACAGCACCAAGAATCAGCAATCCCTTAGGGTTTTCAATAAGTACTCTTATAGCATAAACCGGATTAAAAGCCTTTAAAACTTCAGGTTGATGAATAAGTTGAGCAACGCCAAGAATCCCTAAAACAGAAAACCAAATGAACATTATTGGTCCAAATGATTTTCCAATAAAGTTTGTTCCAAATTGCTGTAATGTAAATATTACCAAAAGAATAGCCAGCACAATGGGTATGATAGAAATATTGGGATTAAGGATATGAAGCCCTTCAACTGCTGATGTTACGGTTATTGATGGTGTTATAATTCCATCAGCCAAAAGGGCACTAGCACCTATTAGTGCAATTATGTAAAGCGTTGTTTTCTTTTTTCTGAGAAGTGCAAAAAGGGCAAGTATTCCGCCCTCGCCTTTATTATCGGCGCGCAATGTAATAAATACATACTTGATGGTGGTTTGCAGCGTAAGAGTCCATATTATACAGGAAATGGCCCCAATAATGAAATCGGGACTATAAATTCCATCTGATATAATGGCTTTCATAACATATAGAGGGGATGTTCCAATATCGCCGAAAACTATTCCGAGAGTGATTAGAAGGCCTGCAATGCTAATTCGTTTAAAACTATCCTTTTTGCCTGACATAAAGTATTTTAAAAATGGGAAAAAACGCGGCAAAGGTATATCGGGAATCACACCGTTGTTCTCTAAAAGCAATATTTTTTATCAAAATAATTTTGCAATTGATACACAGTCGGTTATGTGTGTTATAGGACAAAAAAGTGTTGATAAAGAATAAAAAACCCCACACTTTGTGCAGGGTTCCTATATCGAATTATTAGTTTTTCTTTTTAGCCAAGCGGTAATAATAGTTGGCTTTCTCTTTGTTCTCGAAGCGAGTATAAATATTACCTAGAAAATTAGCGTAACGTGGATTTGGATTTAGTTTATATAATCGTTCAAAATAATCGCGGGCAGTTTTGTAATCTTGATTAACTCTTTTTATTGCTTCTGTTACCTGATTGTACTGCTTCATAGTTTTGTTTTTCTCGTAGGCTTTCATCTCCTTAACATAGGTTTCATCAGCAATATAGTAGTGTTTCTCAGCTAAAGTTTCAAGTGCTTCAATATTGTTCTTATCCTTTTTTAGAATTTGTTTTGCAAGATTATCACGCTCATCAACCTTCTCAAGTTTACGCTTAATACGTAGGTATCCAGTAAGGTTTTGTATATTGTTGTGCGATGCAGAGTCAAGCAGTGACCATAGTTGTTCACCTTGCTCCCAGTTCTCGCTTCGAACATAAGCATCGAATAATTGTGCTCGAACTGGTGATATTTCCCTTCCTTGAGGATGGCGTTGAACATATTCTTCTAGGTTTGAAATCTCCTTTGATAGGTTATCAATCTTTCGGTATGCCTTAGCAATTGTGGAAAAGGTTTCCTCGGAGGTGCTAGATAGTCTTTTTGCAGTTTCTAGGTAATCGATACTCTTTTCGGTTTGTTGCAAACCCCAAGCTGCAATACCTGCATTGTTATAAACGGAACCGTCGGTTTCCTTATTGTTTGCTTTGTTTAGCGCAATAATATTCTCGTAATTTGCTAGAGCTTTTTGGTAATCGCCAGAAGCCATAGCTGATTTTGCATCGTTATTGAGTTGCTTATTCTGATTGGATGCAGCACAACCCGAAAGAATTACCAGAAGAATTAAAAACCGGATGTTCGATTTCATTGAATAAATCATAGTTGAATAGTTTTAAAGGGCACAAAGTTAGCCATTTTATGTTGCAATCAAACTGACATCTATATCATTGCAGGAATAGCCGAAGTCTACTTGCTTCTGTATTTTTTAAATACAATATTGTAGAAAGCAAGGAAGAAATATCGTAAATCGGTAAAAAGGGGGTGCTTATCGTAGGCATCAAAATATTTTAGCTCCGAGGCCATAATTTCCTCTAGCGTATCAGGTTTATCAACATAAAAAGGAGGTATAAGCCCTGGTTTATACTTTATACGCCGTTCTTGTAGTTCTGTTGTGTATAGGCTAAAGTAATGCCTGCTGAGTGGACGAACACCAACTATTTTTAAATCACCCCTTAACAGATTAATTAGCATAGGTAACTCATCAATCCAAAATTTCCGCATAAAACGACCAAGTGTAGAGACCCTAAAGTCGTTTTTAAACTTACCGCCATCTTGTAAACTATGCTTGTTGTAGATATACTCCTGAAGATACTCAGAGTATGGGTGCATTGTGCGGAATTTGTATACCTTAATAATTTTACCCCCCTTACCAATGCGTTGAAGTTTAATAAGTGGACCATAGGTAGGCTCAAGGTCAAAGTATGGCTTTTTGATTTTTTTAGCAACCACAAAATGCTGCTTATTGAGGTTGATTTCGTTAATAACATCAAAACCACAGGAATAAAGTCGTCCGAGTAATTCGGCACGGCTAATTACCCTATTTTCCCCACGGGTTAGGAAAAAATAAATTCCCATTGTAAGCGAGAATTTTGGGAACACCCGCTTTACAATAAAATCGAAAAAGTAGTAAATACGATTTATTATGGGCGGGAATTTTTTCAGAATTCTTTCCTTACGTTGCTCTTGGGTTTCGGCCATGCACACGAATGTACCACCCTTGGGAAGTTTTGTGTTTATCGCCTCAAAGAACTTATTGATTCTCCTAATATCATTAATTTTTCTGAGGTTTATAATTGTATCGTAGTAGCCATCGGGTTGGTTTAGAACATTGAAGGTGGTAGTAGTTGCAATTATCAAACTCTTTTCTGATAGAAGGGCGGTATTGGCTTCAAGGAAGCTGTAAACGTCCTTATCGAATTCGGAGAGTATAGCCTTGTGCACCGATTGAGCTCTTTTGGGGTCGATGGGCTGTGCAATGGGTTGAATCTTTTTTTCTCTACGCACTCGGCTTTCTACTTTTCCAAGGATATCCTCCGGAAGAACCTGTGTGCGTTTAAGTATCACCCATAGGTTAAAGAAAAAGAGCTCAATGACCGACGTAGTGATGATGGTTCCAAATATTATAAACCTCGAGAAGTAATCCTGCCTAGTAAAAAATATTAATGAAGTTACAACGGCAAAAGCAATAAGGTTTGACTTTAGAATGTTGCTAGTAACCTTAATGGACGAGTATTCCGTAAAAATATACTTGGAGTAAATAAGCGATGTGGTAATCCAAATACCTCCGAAAATGGCAAGTCCGTAAAAGTAATTTAGGAAATACCCCTTAAAGTTTGCTCCCTTTAATAGAGTTGAGATATAGAATGAAATAACAATAAAAACAATATCCAGCAATATCAATATAAAAACTCGACGATTCATTATCTGACCTTTGAATTTTAGTACCAAGATAGCTGTATTTTTATTTTTAGTATAGTTAAACAGAAGGTTTTTGATAATTCCATAAATTTCTTGCAGCTTTGCAGTGGATTAAAACCTGATACTATGCTTTCAATTAGGGAGATTTATAAGGAGGGGTATGGCCCATCGAGTAGCCATACAATTGGACCAGTTAGAGCAGCGGAGATGTTTTTTCATAAGCACCCCGATGTTAACACTTTCAGAGTATCGCTGTATGGAAGTTTAGCATTAACAGGTAAAGGACACCATACCGATAGTGCAATTCGTAAGAGTTTCCTACCCAAACCTGTAGAAATAGTTTGGAAGTCAGAGGAGAATCTTCCGTTGCATCCAAATGGGTTAATTTTTGAGGCAATCTCCGAAAGCAATACAGTGATTGATACTTGGGAGGTTTATAGTATTGGAGGTGGCGATTTAAAGGATAAAACAGGTATTCTGAATAGCAATCAGGTTTATGAGTTAAACTCAATGACCGAGATTTTGGAATGGTGTAAGCGTGAGGGAAAAGCACTTTGGGAGTTTGTTGAGGATAATGAGGGTAAGGAAATTTGGGATTTCCTTCATGGAATATGGCATACAATGAAGGATACCGTTAAGCGAGGTATCGACAATGAGGGTGTTTTACCTGGGCCCATCAAGTTAGCTCGCAGGGCATCGTCGCAGTACACAAAGGCGCTGAATAGCCATGGAACAATGAAGAATGTGGGCTTGCTTTTTGCTTTTGCTCTTGCCGTAGCAGAGGAGAATGCATCGGGGGGTAGAATGGTTACTGCTCCTACATGTGGCTCTTCGGGAGTTTTACCTGCGGTGCTGTTTTACCTGAATAGCGAAGAGCATCTTACAGAACCTAAAATACTTAGAGCGCTTGCTACTGCCGGATTAATTGGGAATCTGGTTAAGTATAATGCTTCAATATCTGGTGCTGAAGTGGGCTGTCAGGGCGAGATAGGAACGGCCTGTGCTATGGCTGCAGCAGCAATGGCGCAAATTTTAGGTGGCTCGCCAACCCAAATTGAGTATGCCGCCGAAATGGGTATGGAGCATAACCTTGGCTTAACCTGCGACCCAGTGCTTGGCTATGTTCAAATTCCATGTATTGAGCGCAATGCAATTGCTGCATCTAAGGCTTACTCTTGCGGTGTTTATGCGTTATCGTCGGATGGTGGACATAAGGTGTCGTTCGACCAAGCAGTGGAAACTATGGCTGAAACAGGCCGTGACATTCAGGTTGCATACCGCGAAACCGGTATTGGGGGGCTTGCTAAAAACTGGGAGCCATTCCAGTAGACGATATTTGCTCAAGTAAATATTCTTAAAACAAGAGGATTTTATATAACTATCATCATAAAGACCATATAAAACCACATTCAACTTCAGTTTTTAGCACTTTTTAGTGAAAATAAAAGTTAACTTTATCCGTCAAAGGATATTTTGGTTATGAAGAAGTATTTGGTTTTAATTATCATTCTGTTTCTGCTTATTGCAGGGCTGGTTACAGGTGTTTACGTATGGTTAAGTAGTAGGAATAAAACTACATCCGATGCTATTCAGGCAATACCTACCGATGCATCGTTGCTGTTTCGGATTGAGGATTACAGCAGGTTTCGGACATCGCTCAACGGAAGCAAGGTTTGGGAATCCGTTTCGGATGTTGAAGCAGTGGGTGATGTAAATGCTGTTTTGGCTTTTATCGATAGCCTTCAGAGTTCCAATTCGCTGGTTAAAAATGCACTTCGGAACAATCCTGTATACATATCGTTAAGTGCCGAGGGCGGAGGAAACACTGCATTCCTTTTTGCGGTGAAGATTCCCGATGGGGTTAGCCCGTCCGAGCTTTACTCAATAGCCAAACTTCAGGCAATTGGGCTTTACAAGGAGGAGGAAAAGTACTTTAACGGTTCGTTAATCCTGAGTTTTAAGCAGAACGGTTCTCAATTCAACAATATCTCGGTTGTAGCGGAGAATGGATTGTTACTTGTGAGCAGCTCATCATTACTGCTCGAAAAATCGATATCGCAACTTGAGGGAAAGGTCTCGTTGCTTACCAATCCGCAATTTCAGGCAATTAGCAAAACATCAGGCACAATGGTTGATGCCAACATCTACATCAACATAAAATATTTACCAGCACTGCTAAAAAGTAGCGTTAAGGAGAAGTATAGGGGCGGAGTTAATACCCTAAGCGATATTGCTCAATGGATTGAGCTAGATATGAACCTATCATTCAGTAATTTTGTGCTATCGGGACTATCCAATGTGTCCGATTCCACAAATTCCTACCTGCGGATACTTACCAAGCAAAAGCCCATTGAAATGGAAATGCAGTCGGTTATTCCTACTGAAATAGGCTTGTTTGTTTGGCTGGGAATAACAAGTTTGGACGATTACCTTGAGGGTTACAGAGGTTACCTTGATAGGAAAGGCGAAATATTTAAGTACACTCAGGATTTAAGCGGATATCGCAAATTTCTGGGCACTGAACCCCAGGAGTTTTTTAAGGGTTTGATTGATAGTGAGATTGGAGTTGTGTTTCTGCCCACAGATGATAGCAACAAACCTGATGAGTGGTTTATTATTACCCGCACTAAAAGTGCAAGCGCTGCGCAATTGCAGCTACAGAGCATTGTTGCAAGTTATAACAGGGAAACAAAAGCTGAGGTGCCAACAAAGCCGACCGTTGTAAAAATTGACAAGGATAAATCCGTTGAGATATTCCATTTACCAATTAAAGGTTTGCATAGCTTGCTCTTGGGTAGTTTATTTGCTCCGGTTTCGGATGAGTACTACTGCTTTATCGATAATTGGATTATCTGGGGCTCATCCGTTGAGGCATTGGAGCGCTATGTTAAGGCAAATATCCGTAATACCGTTCTTGGCAACGATAATACTTACAGGCAGTTTAGTGGAGAGTTGCCCAAGAAATCGAACTACTTTATATACCTGAATCCCGCAAATTTAGGCAGTGTTGCTCAGGAGTTCTTGGATTCCAAGGTAAAACTGACCACTTCAACAGCCAGCATAAAGGGACTTAGTTATCAACTTATTGGAGGTAATAATCTTATATTCAACACATTTACTGCTATATCGGGTGAGGGTGTTCAAAAAACAGCCCAAAAGAACTTATGGGAAACTAAGCTGGAGGCTGTGCCTATAATAAAACCTCAAATTGTGGTAAACCACACCAATAAGGAGAAGGAGATTTTTGTTCAGGATGCCGAGTTTAACATCTACCTAATTAACAGTGTGGGCAGGGTTCTGTGGAAGCGTAAGATAGATGGCTCCATTATGGGCGATATTACACAGGTTGACCTATTTAAAAACCGAAAGTTACAGTACGCCTTCAACACTGCCAGCAAGTTGTATGTTGTTGATAGGAATGGTAAGGATGTATCGGGTTTTCCTGTGCTTTACAGTTCGCCTGCAACTAATCCTGTTTCGGTAATCGATTACGACGGTAGTCGCGATTTTAGGTTCTTTCAGGCCTGTGTCGACCGTAAAATATATGTTTACGACTCGAAAGGCAAAGCCCTTAAGGGCTGGAAATTTGGGAAAACTGAATCCACAGTAACCGATAGGATTGGTTTTGCAAGGGTAAGTGGGCTGGATTACTTGATTGTTTTTGATGCAAACCGTCCATACTTGCTTAATCGGAAGGGAGAGGAGCGTATTAAGCTAAAGCAATACTTTACAAAGGCTCAGTTTAGTACTTTTGCACTTGGTTCCAACAAGAGTGGGAAATCGTTTATTACCACTACCGATAGTATTGGCTTGGTTCGTAATATATACTTAGATGGCGAAGTGGAGGATATTGCCCTGCAGCCGTTCAGCCGCTGGCACGCATTTACCTATCAGGATATTAATGGGGATGGCGCAAAGGATTATATTTACCTCGACAATAAAACGCTTTATGCCTTTGACAGTAGTAAGGAGCCGCTATTTCAGCTAAAAATAAAGGATGAGTTGAAACCCGAAATCCTATTCTTCGATTTTGGTGGCGATAACAAAATTGGCGTTGTATCCGAAAAGTCCGGCAAAATATACCTAGTAAACAGCAAAGGTAAGGTTGAGGATGGCTTTCCGTATAATGGCTCCACATCGTTCTCAATTACTCGACTATCAAAGTCCAACGATATGAGCATAATTGTTGGCTCCAAGCAGGGTACGATTATTAACTACGGGTTAGGAAACTAGTTTTTTCAGATAATTACTATCGTTAGCGCGCATCTCCAGAATGCGTGCTCTAATTAGTGACGCTTACAGGACGTATGCGTTCCTTTGTTACACTCTGTTTATCATTACGAAAGAATCTAATGTGATGCTAGTAACGCACGAATAAGCGTAAGACACTCTATGAAAAAAAGCAAGAACCGCACGTTAATAAAAGGCATAAAGGTAATAATCTAATAATTTTTGCAAACCCAGAGGGTTTGAATGTTTATAGCAATGAGCATTCCTAGAAATTCGACTCCAGCTGGAGTCGAATGATTTCGATTCTTAATGAATTTTTACAAACATTTGATGCCTCCGGCATCATTACCATTAATTTATTAAGGAGTATAATACAAAAAGCGCTGTCTAGGCTTTAACCCAGACAGCGCTTTGCTTTTATATGCTACAAATAGATACTCTAAATCTTCACCACCTTGCCACTGTATACACCATTGCGGGTGTATGCTTTAATAAGTAGTGCGCCTTTAGGCATGCTGGTTAATGGTACGGTAACCGTGGTGGAGCTATACAGCCCATTATCAAACACCTTAACACCTGTAATGGTATAAACCTCTACGCGAACAATCTCCTCCGCCATTTTAATGGTAAAGTTCTCGGTTGCGGGGTTTGGGTAAATTTTAATAGCAATCTCATTATCCCCAACAGAAAGAGGATGTTCCGACACTTTAATATTTGTAGTATTAAGTGTTAAGTAAGGGAAAGTGGCGTTAGTCATTTGGCAGTAAACGCTATCGGACTGCACCTTAAGGAATGTGGTTATACCGTTGATTACATTATAATCTCTTCCAGCAGTAAGCGTTACGCCGCCCTTTGTTTTCCATATATAGTTAGTGGTTTTACCATTAACAGATAATTCGCTGCTTAAATCCACCGTTTCGGTAAGATCGTACTGCGTTTTGGTAAGTTTTACTGCGTCTTGGGGACTGTAAAGGTACTGATCCCAGGTTGCTTGTTTATTAGGCAGTGTTGCAAATGTTAATTTATTAGAAAAACAATTAAGTTGAGCCAGCGCAGTATTGTTGGTTCCATCGAGTGCTGTTAGTTGGTTACGACCGCAGGAAAGTGACCTAAGTCTGGTATTGTTGGTCACATCGAGTGCGGTTAGTTGGTTTGTATCGAAATTAAGGTGAATCAGCCCAGTATTTTTGGATACGTCGAGTGCTGTTAGTTGGTTACGACCGCAGGAAAGGGTCCAAAGTGCAGTATTGTTTATCACATCGAGTGCGTTTAGCTGGTTTGAATTACAGTCAAGGTAATTCAGCGCAGTATTGTTGGTCAAATCGAGGGCAGTTAGTTGGTTTAAATTACAGTCAAGGTAATTCAGCGTAGTATTTTTGGTCAAATCTAGTGCCGTTATTTGGTTTTCAGAGCAATCAAGATAAGTGAGCGCAGTATTGTTGGTTACATCGAGTGAAGTTAGTCGGTTTTGACTGCAATCAAGATAAGTGAGTGCAGTATCGTTTGTTACATCCAAGGATGTCAAAAATATTAAATCTAATCCAAGATAACTTATACCCTCTCCATAAATTTTGATAGTGTTACCTGTAAGTTTCCCTGCCATGGGCATATAACCAGGATCAATCGTATAGTTTACTAAGGTTCCATTGCCCCAGTCCACCATTATAGGGGTATCCCAGTTTTTTGCTTTTATACCAAAACGGACTATGTTTCCAACGGTATAGGCTGTTGTCATAACAACATTGGGTATTGGTTCTGTAACCTTTATTGCACTTGTGGTGAGCGTTAAGTCAAGGAATGTGGCGTTGGTCATTTCGCAGAAAACGCTATCGGTTTGTGCCTTTAGGAATGTGGTTACACCGTTGGTTAAATTATAGTCTGTGCCAGCATTAAGTGTTGTTCCCTCCTTAGTTTTCCATATGTAGTCTGTGGTGTTTCCATTAACGGTTAGTTCGCTGGTTAAATCTACTGTTTCTGTAAGGCCGTATTGCTTCTGGGCAAGTTTTACAGCGTTTTGGGGGCTATAGATGTATGAAGTCCAAGTAGTTTGTTTAGAAGGAAGGGTGCTGAATGTTAGCAAATTTGAACTGCAGTCAAGGTCTTTCAGCGCAGTATTGTTGGACACATCAAGGGTGGTTAGTTGGTTTGAGTTGCAATTAAGTATAATCAGCGAAGTATTTTTGGACACATCGAGTGCAGTTAGCTGGTTTCCACCGCACGTCAGGTAAGTCAGCGCAGTATTGTTGGTTACATCGAGAGTTGTTAGTTGGTTCCCACTGCAGTCAAGGTCTGTAAGTGCAGTATTATTGGTTACATCCAAGGATGTCAATTTTTTTTTATTTAATGACAGATAATAAATACCCACTCCATAAATCTTGATAGTGTTACCAGCAAGTGTTCCAGATACAGATGAAAAACTAGTCCCAATCGTATAGTCTGCCAACGTTCCATTGCCCCAGTCCACCTGAATAGGAGTATTATCGGTTGTTGTGCGTGTGTAAAATGAGAATGTACTACCAATGGTGGTTGTGGTTGTCATTGTAACCGCAGGTTCCTGCGCCTGCACTGCAATTGCTGTAATAGCAAAAAATAGAGAGAGCAAAAATTTCCTCATGTACCGAAAACTTTAGTTTTGAGTATTTTTATAATTTCGACAAAAATAATATAAATCAGGATTTTACAAAACCAAAAGTATTGCTTAACATATATTTTGGAGCCGTGTTAAACAAATTTCAACCGTAGGGGTTACTCTATGCTGGTAATAATTGATAACTTTATCATCAAAATTGAATTTGCTATGGTTACTCGATTCTTTGCAATTGCAACGCTTTCAATATTAACGGTTTTTGCTGGTTGCACCAGCAAACCAAACACATCTACTAAGCCTACCGTAGTGGTTAGTATTCTGCCACTAAAGTACTTTGTGGAGAAAATTGCCGATTCTACCCTTCAGGTTAAGGTGCTAGTTCCCCCAGGCAGCAGCCCCGAGATGTACGAGCCTACCCCAAATCAACTGGTGGAGTTTAGCCAATCGGACATATACTTCTCCATTGGTCTGCTCGATTTTGAGAAGGGCTTGGAGCCCAAGCTTAAGGATGGCTACAAAACAAAGTATATCAACCTATCCAACGGTGCAAACCTAATTGAGGGAAGTTGTACGCACGGAGATGAGCATGAGGGGCATAACCACAACCACGGAATCGACCCACATATTTGGGCATCAACAGTGGAGGGAAAGCATATTGCAAAAGTTATGCTGGATAATCTTATAGAGGTTTATCCGTCACATAAAGAGCGCTTTACGGCCAATTACACTAAGTTTATTGCAGAGATTGATAGTTTGGATGTCGAAATTCGTAGCATTATAACTAATTCTGGAGTTAAAGCATTTCTAATTTATCACCCAGCGTTGGGTTACTTTGCCCGCGATTTTGGTGTTATGCAGATGAGCATTGAGGAAGAGGGTAAAAGCCCATCGGCTAAGGGAATGCTTAATGTAATTAATAAATCAAAGGAGTTGGGAATTAAATCGGTTTTATCGCAGAGCCAGTTCGATACCCATAACTCGCAGGCAATTGCCATGGAGATTGATGGTGCTGTGGTTAAGGTTGATCCATTAGCCGAGAACTGGGCACAGAGTATGGTACAAATTGCCAACGCAATAGCAGGTAAATAGATGGATGAAAAATCGAAGTTGATATTGCAGGTTCGCAATGCTGCTGTAGGTTACGGCAAGGAGGTTGTTCTTAGGGATGTATCGTTGGATATTTACGAGAACGATTTTATTGGAATTATTGGTCCTAACGGAGGTGGCAAAACGACCTTTCTAAAACTGCTTATTGGCCAACTAAAACCGTTTAGCGGGGAGGTCAAGTATATTGCCTATGGTGGAGGTTCGCTTTTTGGGTACTTGCCACAGGCTGGGCAGATTGATAAGAATTTTCCAATTACCGTTATGGAAGTTGTTCTGTCGGGTTTGCTTGCCAATCAGGGTTTGTTTGGCCGTTATGGAATGAAGCATAAGAAGAATGCTCTTGAGTACCTTAAAATGGCAGGTATTGAGCATCTTAAAAATAAGAGTATTGGTGAACTTTCTGGAGGACAGCTTCAGCGCACACTGCTTTGCAGAGCGTTGATATCCGACCCCAAACTGCTGATTCTAGATGAACCCAACACATATGTAGACAGCAAGTTTGAGGGCGAACTTTACGAGTTACTTAAGGAACTCAACAAGCGTATGGCAATTATAATGGTATCGCACGATATTGGAACCATAACATCGTACGTTAAAACCATTGCCTGTGTGAATGGTTCGTTGTTTTACCATAAGTCCAACCAAATTAGCACGCAGCAGTTGGCAGCCTATAACTGTCCAATTCAGATTATTGCTCACGGGCCTGTACCACATACGGTACTTTTGGAGCATAATCATAACGAGGAAGGTCATAAACATTAATGTTGACATTTAACTCTTCGCAAGCAACAAACAACTATCAACAAACAACCAACTACACCAATGCTAGAGTTTTTCAGCTATCAGTTTATACAGAATGCCTTTTGGGCATCAATTTTAATATCGATTATTGCCGGTTTTATTGGAACATACATTGTTGCCCGCAGGTTGGTTTTCCTAAGCGGTGGTATTACTCACGCATCGTTTGGCGGAATTGGTATTGCTTGGTACTTTGGGATTAACCCAATACTAGGAGCCTCAATTTTTTCTGTACTTACAGCGCTTGGATTGGAGTCGCTTACAAAAGGAAAGGTTCTGCGCGAGGATTCTGCCATTGGTATGCTTTGGTCGTTAGGGATGGCAATAGGTATTTTCTTTGTGTTTCTAACCCCAGGATACGCACCAAACCTTATGTCGTACCTGTTTGGGAATATTCTTACAATCTCAATGGCCGATATTCAGTTGCTTTTAGTACTTGCCTTGGTGGTTACATTATTCTTTGTGGTATTCTATAATCCTATTCTGTTTATATCGTTCGATCAGGATTACGCTCAAACCCAACATGTACCTGCAAAGTTTATCAGTTATACGCTAAAAGTACTTGTGGCCTTGGCAATTGTTTTCTCCATTAGGGCAATTGGAATTATTCTTTTGATATCACTTTTAACTATTCCTGCAAATATTGCAAACCTATTTACCAAACGATTTAGTAGAATAATCCTGCTTTCGGGTGTTATTAGTTTCCTTTCTATAGTTTTTGGGATAGTTCTATCGTTTAAGCTCAATGTACCATCAGGAGCAACCATTATTATTGCTTTGATGCTCTTTTACCTTGTAGCCAAAGTCGCGGGTTGGTTAAGGTTGATTATTTATAAGGAGACTTTTAAATAGTCACCATCTATCAAGGCGTTTTAAA
>JAEXVC010000198.1 GCA_023406715.1 Bacteroidota bacterium
ACAGGGAACAGGCCTTGGATTAGCTGTTTGTCAAAACATTATTCAAAGCCATTTTGGCCAATTAAATGGGACTAATATTATTGGTGGAGGTTTTAAATTATCAATTACTCTGCCTATGAAAATTGAAATGTAACGCATATATTAATACTCTATGCTAAAAATACTAGTTGTTGACGACGAACGGATTGTACGGGTAACTATAGCCGACGATTTAAAGGATGCTGGATACTATGTAAGAGAATTCTCATCGGCATTAGCGGCATACCAGTACTTAAAGGAAACGGACTCTAACATCGACTTAGTTATTACCGACCTTAAAATGCCCGAAATGGATGGGCTGGAGTTTCTTGGCAAGGTTAAACAGCTCAACCCCGATATTTGTGTGCTGCTAATGACAGCTCATGCTTCTATTCAAACCGCTGTAGAGGCTATGAAATTGGGTGCTTACGACTATATCTCGAAACCATTCAATATTGATGAACTTTTACTAAGCATTGAGCGAATTAAGGAGGTTAGGGAGGTAAAAGCTGAGAATAAGCAGCTTAGGTTTCAGGTTCGGAAACAATTCGACCTCTCAGCATTTGTTGGTAATAGCGAGGCCATAAAAAAAGTATTTGACCTTGTACATATTGTTGCCGATAAAAACACCAATGTGCTAATTGTTGGAGAAACTGGAACAGGAAAGGAACTTCTTACAAATATTATTCATTTCAATAGCCCCCGAAAACGTGCCCCTTTTGTAAAGGTTAGCTGCGCCATACTCTCCAGAGAGATTTTTGAAAGCGAGCTGTTTGGGCACGAAAAGGGAGCCTTTACAGGTGCCGAAAAGCAAAAGATTGGCAGGTTTGAAATGGCAAATTCTGGAACAATATACCTAGATGATATTGACGATATCCCCTACGATTTACAAGTTAAACTTCTGAGAGTACTAGAGGAAGGAGAAATTGAACGTGTTGGAGGAACCGAGACTATCAAAATAGACGTTAGAGTAATAGCATCTACCAAAAAGAATTTGAAAGAGTTGGTAGCCGAAGGGAGATTCCGCGAAGATTTATACTATCGACTAAATGTATTTCCAATTAACCTACCTCCTTTGCGTGAAAGGGTTAATGATATAGAATTGCTAGCAAAGCATTTTGTACAAGAATTCTCCAGTGGGGCAAGAGTCACAATAGATTCAGAAGTTTTAGAAATATTGAAACAATACCCCTTCAACGGAAACGTTAGGGAGATTAAAAACTTAATGGAACGTTTAGTTTTACTCGCAACCAATGGTGTAATTGATAAACGAATTATCCCAATAGACGTCCGGTTCCCTGGCAAACCTCATAACTGCTTTTATTTTGAAAACAAGCCGCTTGACGAAATTCTTACTGAAGTTGAAACCAACGCAATTCGTGACGCGCTAATGCGTTCTGGTGGAAATAAAGCAAAAGCTGCACAAATACTACAAATACCAGCTTCTACCCTAAAATCGAAAATTGAAAAACTAGGGTTGGAAAAACCAAACGTCGACTAATTTTCGTCTAAAACGACGATTTTTCGTCGTTTTTTCAACGAAAGAACAACTACCAAAACTTTTCTTTATTTAATTTAATAAACTGATTTACCGATTTTTAGCATTGATTTAAAAAATCGATGTTAGTTAGTGGCTTGCTTATTGCATCTATTTGGAAACAATCTAAACAACTTGCTTGTTAATTATTGCAAAACAAACAAGCTTTTGGAAGAAATAATTAAAAACCAAATAGATATGAAGCAATTAAGTATTAGAATCGCCCTTGTAACAATGGCTTTTTTGCTGGTTCAAGGATTGAGTGCGCAAACTGCCTTCGAGGTAAAATCACACAGTATTGTTGTTTCCGGAACATCAAACCTTCATGACTGGACTGCTGATGTATTGAAAGCAAAGGGAGTTTTCAATATAAAAGTTGAAAACAATAAGATTTCAGATATACAAGGAGTTGAACTTAAGGTTGATGCGCAATCGTTCAACAGTTCCAAAGGAAGCATCATGAACTCGAAAATTAAGGATGCCATTAATTCAAAAAAACATCCAGAAATAAACTTCAAAGCAACCAAACTCAACTCAATAACAGAGAAGGGCGGAGTAACTCAAATTAACTCCTCGGGAGTGCTAACGATAGCAGGAACTAGCCAGAATATTACCATTGATGCAGTGGGAAAAGTTCTTCCAAACGGAGAAATCGAATTAACAGGCTCCAAAAAAGTTAAAATGACTGACTACAAAGTAGAGCCACCAACTGCAATGTTTGGCGCTCTTACAACAGGAGATGAAGTTACAATAACATTTAAAGTAGTGCTAAAATCAATTTAATAATAAGAACAATTTAAACAATCAACTATGAGAACAAAACAATTTGCAACACTAGTTTTAATGGGACTTTTCACAGTTTCCTTTATGGCACAGGAGAGGAAAATAGCTTTCTGGAATCCTACCGACCAAAATGGTGTAAATAAATTTGAAACCAGCAAAGGCGATACGCTAAAGTTCAACGGCTTAAAGGTGAAAGTTGGAGGTAACTTTACTCAGCAATTCCAAATGTTAGACCACAGCAACACAGCTGATGCTAACAATGTTACCATTGGCGCTAACACCTACAACACAAATGCTCTATATCCATTAGCAAACGGATTTAACCTAGCAACAGCTAACCTCCGTTTCGACATTCAACTTGAAGATGGTATTAGAGTTGTATTGGAAAATTACATGTCATCGCGTCACCACCAAGAGTTTTGGGTAAAAGGCGGTTTCATTCAAATTGACAAACTTCCTATGTTTGGCAATCCTGAATGGTTTACCAAATACTTAACAGTTAAAATTGGTCACTTTGGTATTAACTATGGCGACCAGCAATTCCGCCGTAGCGATAATGGTAACACAATGTTCAATGCATTTGTAGGTAACTACATTCTCGATGCATTCACTACTGAAATTGGTGGCGAGGTATACCTATATCCTACAAACAATTTATTTGTTATGGGAGGTGCAACTAGTGGTATTATTAACGGCGACGTTAAGGAAGCTTACCAGTACGACGGTGCTGTACAAAAGAAGAGCCCTTCATTCCTTGCAAAGATTGGGTACGATTCACAACTATCCGAAGACCTTAGAGTAAGATTAAGCGCAAGTCTTTACACCAATGGAGGAACTACAAAGAATACACTCTATGCAGGAGACAGAACCGGTTCGCGTTACTACATGGTTGTTGAACCTGAGAGAACCGTTTCCGCTGGTGCATTTGTTGCATCGACCCCTGCAAACAGATTTACTTCAGGACAAATTAACCCTGAGTTTACCAATAAAGTAACAGCATTTACTGTGAATCCATTTGTTAAGTTCAAAGGGTTAGAACTGTTTGGAACTTACGAGGTAGCCAAAGGGGTTGAAGCTCCCACAACTACTGTTCCTGACCCAGAAACGCGTAAATTCACCCAAATGGCTGGTGAGGTTGTTTATCGTTTCTTAAAAAATGAGCAAGTTTTTGTTGGAGCTCGCTACAACACTGTAAAAGGCCAACTGATAGGATATACTGATGATATATCTATCAACAGACTTCAACTATCTGCGGGATGGTACACTACAAAAAATATGATGATTAAACTTGAGTATGTTACTCAAAAGTATAACGACTTTGTAACTACCGACTACAGAAATGGTGCTGAGTTTAGTGGATTAATGTTTGAGGCCGCAATTGGTTTCTAGGTTAATAATCAGGAAGGGTGTTCTGTTATAGGCAGAATGCCCTTCTATTAAAAAATAGCATGCTTATTCACCTCATTACCA
The DNA here is from genome assembly GCA_023406715.1 of Bacteroidota bacterium. GTDB lineage: Bacteria > Bacteroidota > Bacteroidia > Bacteroidales > Tenuifilaceae > SB25. The sequence continues at coordinate 3,809 of JAEXVC010000198.1, forward strand.
TATTACTACTAAGTACAAATCCTCCCAAAACTGGAAGCCTAATCTCCTATTCCATTAACGAAAAAAGCTCCTTAACCCTATCGGGGTCAAGCAATATAAACAAGTTTGAATGCTCTACTTTCGATAATTTTGCCGATGGTTACATTCTAGTTGATTCTGATATCACCAAACAATCCTTCAACGTATCTAATGCAACCCTACGGTTAAAAATCAAGTCGTTCGATTGCAAAAATCCATTGCTCAACAAAGATTTCTACAGCACACTCCAAGCGAATAAAAGTCCATACATTGAGGTTGAACTACTTAATGTTGTACCCATCTCAAATAGCAAAATATCATCATCGAGTAGCGGGAAGTTTAAAGCCAACGTTGCAATTACGCTAAATGGCAAGTGCCGTTTCGATGAAATAATTGTATCGTGGGATAAATCTGATAACAACTTATTCCGATTTATTGGTACAAAACAATTACTAATGTCTGATTTTGGAATTCAAGCACCCGTGGCTGCTCTTGGGTTAATCAAAGTTCATGATGAAATCCTAATCCACTTCGACCTTTACATACAAACAGATCCAAAAACTAGTTAATTTCACACACTATTCCTCTTGTAGAGATAATAAATCTTTCCTAACTTGGCCTTTATTAAAATAGAAGGATATGTCAAGGACAAGAAATTTATTCACAATTCTGATAATTTTATCGTTTTTTTTTGGCTGCTCAAAATCAAATAAACCAAAGGAAAATTCTACCCAACAATTATTACCTGGGAATATTACGGTTATTGCTGACACAATTGTATACGATGTAATACTTAGAAACATTGACACCTCAGATGTTTGGGAAGCAGAATGTTTGCAGTATTTAGACCAGAAATCGCTAGTAAACTACCTCATTGACGGTGTTTACAGCGGGCAATTTATTGCCATTGAGTTTATGGGTGATAAGGTATTGAGCATTGACGATGTCAAAGCAATTGAGCAAGAAAAAGATTTCTCAAGGGATAGAGTTTCGAAAGTTCAATTCCGCGAACGCTGGTATATAGACTCTGCTGGAAATTTCCATAAACAAATAATTAGCTACACCCTCGGAATTGAGGTTTACAGTAAACAAAGCACATTTCTAGGCCACGAGGCACTTTTTGTGGTTAAGCCAAAGTCCTAGCATCCATCACAAAGCGCGATGTGCTACGGGTTCGCTGCTGAAGGTAAACCACCTTATCGCCAACCTGCTCCTCTATAGCTTGCGTTGTGTAATGCCTAATGGTTAAAAGTTCCAAATTACTATTGTAGCGTACAGTAAAATCAACCTGTAACTCCTCTATTGCCTTTGGTAACCGGTGCTTTTCCTCATCAACGCATATTGAAAAACTAATGGCAGAGTTCTGAACAAGATTTACCTTAACTCGGTGTTTGTACAAAATTGCAAAAATCTTACTCAAGCTCTCCTCAATAACAAATGAAAAATCTCGTGGAGAGAGAGATATAAGTACCTGATTTTGCTTAAGCACCAGCACCGGAGGTAATTTTAGTTGAGAATCGGAATGGGCAATTTGGGTTCCAACCGCATCGGGATTTATAAACGATTTTACAAAAAGCGGAATCTTTTTATTCTGTATTGGTTTGATAGTTTTTGGGTGGATGATTTGCGCTCCACAATAAGCCAACTCAATAGCCTCTTGGTACGATACAAAATCGAGTTTACAGGTGTTTGCAAAGATTTTAGGGTCGGCATTCAGCACGCCCTCAACATCTTTCCAAATGGTAACATCCTTTGCATCGAGCAAATTTGCAAGAATTGCAGCAGTATAGTCTGAGCCCTCACGACCGAGTGTTGTAGTTGTTCTCATTGCAGTTCCTGCAATAAAGCCCTGGGTGATGTATAGATTTTCGCCTTCGAAATTGAAAGCCTTTTGGCAAAGGTATTTAGATGTAGTAAAATCGATAATACCCTCGCGGTAAGAATTATCGGACTGAATGCAGGTTCTTGCATCAATCCATCGATTACTAATACTAATATTATTAAGGTATATACTTACAATTTTGGTAGCAAGCAATTCGCCAAACGACACAATTTGGTCGTAGCAAAAATCGTAACCCTCTGCAGGTTTCTGCTCTAACTTAATAGCCAATTCTGCAAAAAGTCTGTCCAATTCAGCATACATAAAGTGACCTCTATCAGCACCAACCAACTCTTGGGCTACACCAAAGTGATAACTCTTCAGGGTTTCTAAATCTGAAATGATTGAACTATCGGAATTTAAGTATGAAGCAAGAATCCGTTCTAGCGCATTAGTAGTTTTCCCCATCGCCGAAACAACAATAACCACCTTTTCGTGTGAAAATTTCTTAACAATGGTTGCCAGATTCTTAATTCCTTCGGCCGATTTTACTGATGCCCCACCAAACTTAAAAATGCGAATTACTGAATTGTCCATATTTTAATAAAATTTACTTCAAACTTAAATCATTGTTTTGAACCCTCCAATATTCAAAGGATTCTTTTTTAAAACAAATTAGACACAATCACCAAGCGCAAGCGCAAACGTTTTAAATTTGGAATTTTTGGTGACTTTATTTTTTGGATTTAGACAAAATGGCTACCTTTAGCCGCAGAATTGAACCAGAAATTTAGCTCGGTTTATGCAAGGATATAACG
>JAEXVC010000263.1 GCA_023406715.1 Bacteroidota bacterium
CCAGTATATCTTACAGTGTTAGCGCTTACTGAAGGGTCAAACGCAACTGGAGCTCCAGATATCCAACTGACAGTGCCGGTTCTGTTGGCAAAAGAAATATCCACGATGCCAGTGCCTCCAATAGTTGTAACATCCGGGGCTGCTATGGAGGATATGTCGAAAACTTGGGACTCAACAACTATGTCATCCTTCGGGAAATAGCAGGTTCCACTTGTAACCTCCAGAGAGTAATTACCTGCTGGAAGATTTTCAAAAACACAATTATTTCCCGTTGTTGATTGCTCATGAACAGTATAAGGATATAGTTCATACTTCAGTTTAAAGACCTTTGTCCCCGTAAGACTTCCCAAACTAACTGCAACAGAACCGTTAGGAGTGGAACAGGTTTGAGGGGTAACTATGACGTTGGTTACTCCCACTGTAGCACTGCCCACAGTGATTTTAACAGATGCGCTTTCTCCTCCTTCTCCGTCAGTGAAATGCACAGTGTTGTCGCCGTAGCCCAAGCCCATCACCGTCACTGCTTGACCCTGCGTACTCATAATGCCTGTAGAGTAAACATAGGGTGTTAGACCACCTCCCTCATAAGTCACCGTCGCCGTCCCGTCATGGCTGCAGCCGTCCGTCGGCGGAACAATACCGCTCACCACAAACGTCGGCTGGGGTGGCGCCTTAACATAAATATCAAAGGGGTACTCGCACCCGTCCGCGTCCACCAGCTTCAGGTGCTGCGTTTGGTTAACCCTTATGCCGTTTGTAACCTTTACACCAAGCTGCTGTGCCAGCCAGCGCTCTTTATATATGGCCTTATAAGTATTATACCAGCCTTGAGCATAGCCCAAATCAGGGTATAAAATATCCTTGAACTCACCAAGAGCTTTGTCTACATCTAAAACAATAAGAGAAAGATCAAACCACTGATCATTATCATCATAATTAGGGATATCGAGACAATCATATGTATAATAAAGACAAAAGCCCTCGTTCTTACTCATTGCAAGTTTTCCAAAAGATCTAAACATAGGCATTTCAAGTCCATTACTAATAGAATTACCAACAGATGCTTTATGAACGACATACTTTTCATACTTAGGCTTATCTCCAGTACAATCCGCAATATCTCTTGAACAGTAATACCCTTCAGCAAACAAAAACGATGATTTATCTTTCAATATATATAAAGAACGATTTGCATCAGAAAGGTCATTAGTTAACTGAATACCATTACTAATTCCACTCCCAACTGTAGCTTTAAAAATAGACTTGTTATATGTATAACTTGAAGTATAGGTTTCATACAAAAAGAAATTATCATCCGAAGATATTTCAATATTATACGCTGCAACATTTGTTAATTGCACAGATGTTCCATCTAGAATGTTGTATTTATAAACAAATTTATCACTACCACAGTATAAAAGAAACTGACCATTATGAGATAATTCTGGATCTACTAAATGATAAACATTATTCACAATTGCGGTTGCCACACTAACTGAATTACTTTCTGTAGATAATCTATAAATAGAATTTACTGAGCCTACACTTGCTTTAAAGTATAAATAATTATTATCTACAGATATAACCATACCTGAAATATTGTCAAATTCCTCAGACACACATACTCCATCGCCTCCTTCTTTAGAAGCTTTGTATATATTCCATCCACCATAAACACCTCCAACTATTTTTCTTTTAACATAATAATAATTTACCCCATTGGGATGGACAATAATATTTAGAGTACCACAGTCTGTTAATACCCTTGTTGAAAAATCATTACCAGTTGAACCTAACATAATCATATCACGTTCATCGTAGTGATAAGTATATAAATAAGATTTATTATCAGGGAAAAAGACAGGCAGACTACCTTTTCCCAAAAATATTGGATTTTCAGATTTAGACTGGGCCCACACCCTCAACTTCGAATTAAAATAACTTTCATAAGGGTTATTAGGTATGTCAACCATTTTTTCAAACTCTGCATTAAACTTTTCATCTAGGTTTTCTTTCTGTTCCTGAGAAAGTTCTTCGTAAGTAGCGGGAATGTCATTTATGATCTGCAAAACTTTATCCCCATCCATCACCTTGTATGGCTTTCTAAGGTATGAAAAAGCCCAACTATCATCAATATGTAGCAACACCGACGGATTATTTAAGTTTAAAAGATCATAATCAGCATCTCTTACCCGATACAATCCAGGACTATGCTGGGCCACTGAAATCGCAGAAGGTTTGGGCGGAATTACAAATGTTTTCACACAAGCCTTATTACCGAGATACTGCTTTTCAATCAACTGAAGTTTCCACACAGCCTCAACATTATTGTCAGCACAGAACGGATCGTTACCATCATCATCTCTCGCTATTATCCTATACACATTGGGCTGGCCAGCAACTCCTTCCATTGAACAATGATGCGAATTAGTTATACTACCATTTACAAACTCTGCTACAACCCAATAAAAATAGCTAGTGTCAACATTAAAATACCCCTTATCTGCGGCATCGACAAGTTTCACTTTGACCTCGACCAAATCGTTACAATATGTCCGTTTAACTTGAAGTATCTCATAGTCTAATCCCTGAGGATAAAAAACCACCCCAGAAACTACCTTTCCGTATGTTTTCTTCCCATTTAAAAGAGTTTTAACAACGCGGAACTTTAAACTTCGCCCCATCCAAGTATAAAAATGAGAAGATGGATCATCCTTCCTTCCTGCAATGGTCTGATAGTTTAAGAAAATCAAACCTTCAGGTCGTATAACGACATTCTTTATAGGCTCCCACTGCTCCGTATTATCCAATGCTACCTGTAGGGTTGGTTTTTGATAATTTTTATTATCGTAGAAATCACTAACAACTAGATTAAGAACATCATAATCTAAACAATATCGTGGATTTGATGAACTATTTGCATTGTCCAAGTTAATTGGATCATCAATATATACTGTGGTAGTCATCTTATAACCCTCCCTGTTGGTACTAATAAAATTATTACAAGGATCGGAGGCGCTTTCGGCTTTTACATTTTCACCAATTACTAAATCTCCTTCGCCAAAACTATAACTCAGTTCATGATCGTTTTTAATATCAGCGGCATAAGTATTCACATTTATGCCTGAAAGGACTACTCCATTTATTCTAATATTGGAGATTAACTTTTCGAAACTCAAACTTTTGCATACCTGAGGAAAAATCAAAACTTTATTCAAACTATCAGAATCTATATGTTTCTTGATCGAATTCGAATTATTAATTTTCACATTGGCATAACCAAAATCTGGATCACTGCTACAACTACCCCACGACGAGAAAGTCTGTTTAACTCCAATACAATAAAGATTTTGCTCCTGCGCCCTTAAAAAGGGACCAAAAGAAATAAACCCTACAAGCAAAAACAACTGAAATATTTGTCTAATAGAAAACATCCCAAATGGCTTCATAACCATACAATTTATAATACAAACTCTCACATTATTTAATTCACAAAACAGAAAGACACCCTTAAACAGGAAACCCAACCAATAGAATTTCTAACAACAAAAAACACTACAAAAGAAACCAAACTAAAAGCAAAACTGAATACAGCGATCTTAAATCAACAACAAAACACTATTTAGCAACAACTTACAAATAGCAAAAAATACTTAATGGCACCTTTGTTGACAAAATTCAAAACTCAACATAAGATACCATCAACACTTATTTCCAAATACTTTTTATAGGAAAATAACTGTAATTGATGCAATAGACATTACATCAATTCAAGAAATAAGTCAACAAAATTAATACTCTAGAGCGAAATATTAAAATTTGTTAAAATTTTTCTCTTAAAAAACCAATAATTTTAAAGCAAAAACAAGAACAGTTGCGAGCAAAAACCACCGGACAAACTTAGTTCCATGTTTAATTGCAACGTGGGTTGCAATCCATGCACCAAGCATACTACCAGCACCAAGCACAAGGCCAATTCGGTAGTTTACTTGGCTGTTCAAAACAAAAACAATTAGCGCAACTACTGTAAAGGCCAATACAATTAAAACTTTTATTGCGTTGGCCTTTAGCAAATCAAACCCTGCGCCAAGAACCAACCCAGCCAATAAAAAGAATCCTACACCAGCCTGAATAAAGCCGCCATAAAATCCTATACCGAAGAATACTAGTATTCTTAACAGCGTTGGTTTGGCTTGAACACCTCCTGCTTGCTCCTTAACCCATTGCTCTGGCTTGTAAAGAATCATAAAAAACATTACAACCAGTAATGCCCCAATAATTTTGTTCATTAAGGCATCGTTGATATCTACCGCTACAAAGGCTCCAATTAGAGCACCTACCGAGGCTGGTATTGTAAGCCAAATTCCGTCCTTCCACTCAAAAACCTTCTTTTGCTTAAAACTTCCAACAGCCACAACACTCTGTAAAAGTATGCCTACCCTGTTTGTACCATTAGCCACACTGGCGGGTAAACCAATAAATATTAATAAAGGAAGCGTGATTAACGAACCGCTTCCTGCAAGAGTATTAATAAAACCCGAAATAATGCCAACAATTACAACAATAGCATAAACCCACCATTCCATCAATAGAGTTATGATTTCTTTTCGTAATGTTTAAACTCAGACCTTTCACATATAATTCCTTTAAATTCACAAACTTTTGCAATCTTATCCTTAATTTCAACCACTTTAGTGTAAGGTAGCCAGCCTAACGCCACAACTTTACGCTTGCCGGTTCTTTTAAAAAAAGCCACATAAGTTGGGCCCAACTTTACTTTAATAATGGTGTCCCACATAACACTTTCAGCAGATTGTTTTATCATTCCAAAACTATACTCAAGGGCATACTCATCGGCTTGGATATAAAGTTTGGCTTTATAAGTAATCCAAGCATAGTATACATATATCAAAAAGTAAACTGCCATAATAAGAATAGACAACTGAGCACTACCTAGTTGTTCTTTTAACAATGTGAATGAGAGTATTGCTAATACAATAAAAAAAATAGCCCCAAAAGCCCAAATTCTATAAAGTTTTGACTTTTTATGCGACATCTCATTAAGGTCGATATAAAATGATTCCATACTATTTTTAGGTTGGTTAATTTTTAAAAGTTGATATTGGCTAAGTTATAAAAAAACCCCGACACGTTGCGTCGGGGTTTAAAGTTATTTTAAAAAGATTACCAAGCAAATAGAGGGAAATCCTTCATAAGCTTATTAACATCTTTTCTCACTTCGGATATAACAGCCTCGTTATCGATGTTAGATAGAACCTTATCAATTAAATCAACAATAATTGGCATATGAACTTCCTTTAAACCACGGGTCGATATTGCAGGGGTTCCAACACGTATTCCAGAGGTTTGGAAAGGAGAACGGCTATCGTAAGGAACCATATTCTTGTTAATAGTGATATCGGCTAATACAAGGGTATTCTCAGCCTTTTTACCAGTAAGTTCAGGGAACTTGGTGCGTAAGTCGATAAGCATTGAGTGGTTGTCTGTACCATCGGAAATAACCTTATAACCTTTTTTGATAAAAGCATCGGCAAGGACTGCTGCGTTTTTCTTAACTTGCTGTTGGTACGTTTTGTACTCAGGAGCTAAAGCCTCACCAAAAGCAACTGCCTTTGCAGCAATTACGTGCTCAAGTGGTCCGCCCTGAACACCTGGGAATACGCTAGAGTTAAGAATTTGCGACATCATTTTAACTTCGCCCTTTGGAGTAGTTAATCCCCAAGGATTTGGAAAATCTTTACCCATTAAAATAATACCCCCACGTGGTCCACGTAAAGTTTTGTGTGTTGTAGATGTTACAATGTGAGCATACTTAACAGGATTATCGAGCAAGCCAGCAGCAATTAAACCTGCAGGGTGCGCCATATCAATCATAAGTAATGCACCAATTTTATCTGCAATCTCACGCATACGTTTGTAGTCCCACTCGCGAGAGTAAGCCGAAGCACCACCAACAATTAACTTTGGTTTTTGCTCCATTGCTACTTTCTCCATCATGTCGTAATCTACACGGCCAGTTTCCTGCTTAACACCGTACGATACAGCCTTGTACCACATACCTGAGAAGTTTACTGGCGAACCGTGTGATAAGTGACCACCATGAGATAGGTCTAAACCAAGGAAAGTATCTCCAGGTTTAAGAACCGCCATGAAAACAGCCATATTTGCCTGTGCACCAGAGTGAGGCTGTACGTTGGCATACTCAGCATCGAAAAGTTTTTTCAACCTATCAATGGCAAGTTGCTCCGACTGGTCAACCACCTCGCAACCACCATAGTAGCGTGCTCCAGGATAACCTTCGGCGTACTTGTTGGTCATAACTGAGCCCATAGCCTCAAGCACCTGAGGGCTAACAAAGTTTTCCGAAGCAATCAACTCTATTCCATGCATTTGACGCTGACGCTCTTTCTCAATAAGTTCAAAAATTTGTGTATCGCGTGTCATTATCGTAAGTTTAAAATTTAGGCAAAATTAGTGCTTTAATTCTGTTGGTAAAATTATTTTATATGTTCCTTAGCAAATTGTGAAAGCAGCTCAATAAGTTGAGTTTTTTTTAGCGGTTTTGCCAGAAAAGTTTTGATTCCTGCATTTTTGCAACGCTCCTCTTGCCCTACCAAAACATAGGCAGTTTGAGCAATAATTGTAAGTTTAGGGTTATCGGCTAAAAACTTTTGAGCTAGCTCAACTCCATCAACATCGGGTAGTCGCAAATCGAGCAAAATAATATCCGGAGGCAAATTCTTAGCCATATACTGCGTTGCCTCGTAACCCGATTTTGCATAATCAATTTGAGCCTGAGTGGGGGTTAGTAATTCCCGAAGAAAGATTCTGCTTACGGTATCATCTTCAATAACCAAAATTCTTAATCCCTTTATTTTTGAAATATCTAGGGTAGCCATAATAATCGGTTTAAAATGTTACAGACAAACAAATAACACTCAAATTTAGCTGAAATAAATTTCTACTCGTCGGAAAACTGTATTAAAACATCGCGATAAGCTGAGAATATTTTTGATTTTGAAACAAAGCCAACATACTTATCACCCTCAAGAACGGGTAAATTCCAGGCGCCCGACTCCTCAAACTTGCGCATCACTGAATCCATGGACTCTTTAGTAGAAATAAAGTCGGGTGGAACATTCATTAATTCCTTTACAGAAACAGACTCGTACACCTCGGTATCGAACATAATTGGGCGTATATCATCCAACGATACAACCCCAACAAATACATCATCATTAGTTATAACGGGAAAAATATTGCGCTTGGATTTGCTGATCTTCTTGACCAAATCACCAAGAGTTTCATCGGGGTTCAACTTAATAAAATCGTTCTCTATAACC
>JAEXVC010000045.1 GCA_023406715.1 Bacteroidota bacterium
TAGTGTTACTCTTGCAACATCTCACTTGCAGGAAGATTCGGTGCTAAAGGATTACTGTTATAATTCGCAGGTAAAGTTTTATCAGGGCGATCCTTTAGATGTTGTAAGGCGTTTTATTGACGTTGCAGAAAAGGAAAACTTAGATATTGTGGTTAGGCAAACGGCCGATAACGTTTTCATGTCCGACGAAATTCTTCAGCAATTACTTTTGAGTCATTTTACCGTTGGGGCTGATTATACTACCGCAAAAGAGTTTGCATTGGGAACGAATTTCGAAATAATTAATCTAAGTGCCTTAAAGATTGTAAAACACCATTTCCCCAATGCCGATTACTCTGAGTATATGACTTGGTACTTTAGAAATAATCCAGAGTACTTTATAATTAACATAGTTGAATTACCAGCCAATCTAGTGCGGAATTATCGATTAACATTAGATTATCCTGAGGATTTAGAGATGTTCAAATCAATGTTAGCAAAAATAACTAAAGGCAATGATGCAGCACTACCCGAAATTTTTGAATTTCTTGATAAAAATCCGGATATAGCAAACATTAATCAAAATATGAATATTGTATATAAAACAGATAATTCATTAATTGAAACACTTAATAGAGTTACTAAAATAAAGTAATTGATTAGTACCGTCATTGCGAGGAGGAACGACGAAGCGATCTTATCTTTAAGGAAACAAATAGATTGCTTCGGGGAAAAACATCCCTCGCAATGACGAATGGATTACTGTAATTACGAGAAGGAAAGTCGAAGCAGTCCATTGCACTCCGTCATTGCGAGCGCACTTAGCGAAGCAATCTAAGGAAAGGGATTTTAGATTGCTTCAACCTGTAAAGCACTCAGTTTTTGATTGGTACCGTCATTGCGAGGAGGAACGATGAACAAAAAAAACAGTTTTCGCAATGACTCGTAAAACATATTGGTGTTGCAGAGTTCGCAAGTTCAGTTACTTCGAGGGAATAAAAAAGGTCATTATTAAAAACTAAATAGCAGTTGAGTGCTAAGAATAAAATATTAATCAGAGTCGATGGTAGTAACAAAATTGGCTTAGGCCATATTGTTAGAACGTTTGCATTAGCTCAAATTCTTAACGAAAGTTATACTATTCAATTCTACTGTAAAGAAATACCCGAAAAACTAGAGAGCGAGATTGTTGAAAAGGGCTTTGGTGTTCAGAAAATTTTTAACGAGGAGCAGTTTTTTAGCCAAATTCAGCCAAATCATATAGTAGTTATTGATGGATATGAGTTTGACTCGGAATACATGAAACTACTTAAGGGCAAAGGCGCAAAGGTCGTAGTTATTGATGATTTGTGTAATATGCATTACTACGCCGATTTAATAATTAATCATTCACCCTCGGCCAATAAAGATAAATACGAAGCCCTACCCAATACAAAATTTGCACTTGGCTTAGATTACGCATTACTCCGGGAGAAATTCTTATTGCAAGCCACAAAACATCGAACCATAAAAAAAGTAAGCAATGTAATTGTTTGCTTTGGAGGAGCCGATCCTCAGAATTATACTTACGCAACACTTAAAGTATTGTCCCAGTTTAAGGGATTTAATAAAATAGTTGCAATTGTGGGTTCTGGATATACTTTTGGTGAATCGTTGCTGGAACTTGCTGATTCCGATACTAGAATTCAGGTTAAACAATGCTTGAATGAGCAAGAAATGATTAAGGAGATGTTGCAGGCTGAATTGGCTATTACTTCGGCAAGTGGTATTGCGCTAGAGGCTATCTGTTGTGGGTGTATTCCTTTAATTGGAATTACTGCAATGAACCAGGAAAATTTTCATGATGCAATAGTAAAAAGGGTTTCTGTTAGAAGTTTTGGAAATAATATGGAGACTTTCCAATCGGAGAGTCTATTTGAAGCCTTAAAAGGAGTTAACCCTGATTTTTCAACTAAAATGGAGGTTCTAAGGCTTAAGATGGCCAGGGCACCTCAAAACTTAGTATCAATTTTTACAATTTTAAACAATGGTTAAATATTTAAAACACTCAGAAATAAAGGACTTTGACATTAAACTTAAATTGTTTTTAAGCAAAGTACCTTTTGGTAGATTTTTATTAGACAGAAAAATAGATAAAAATGGAGCCGTTGAACTTGAGTTTAACAATATTTTAAGATATGCCGATAAGGGAGAAATTTTTGCTGATCTGGACCATAATAATGAGATAGTTGGCCTTATTGGTTTTCACTTTTCTGAATGGGACACCAATGTTTTTCTCAAAAGAATGGCCATTGTTCAATATTTTTTGGTTACGGAGACCAATTTCGGTGAAGAGGAAGAAATAGTTGCTGAATTATTGAATAGTTTTCATACTTGGTCCAAAGCAAATAGCATAGATGTGGCTGTAACTAAACTAGATACACTGTATTTTACGCCAATATATATATTGCAACAGAACGGGTATGTGGTGTATGAGTGTGTTACTTACCGTACAATCGATAATTTAGAAAATTACAAAAATATAGGTAACGATGTAGAATTTAGGTTTGCCAATAAAAGCGATGATGATGCGTTAAAGAAAATTGCATTAAAAAATACATTTCCTAAATCACATTTTTACCTCGATCCAAACTTCGACCGTGCAAGAATTGAATTAATGTATTCTCAATGGATTGAAAATGCGCTAAACTCTAAACAAAAAATAGTTTTAATTGAGGAAGATAAGCAAATTGCTGGAGTATTTATTTATGATATTGTAGATTATACCCAGCAATTGGGTAAAAAAATTGGGGTTTGGAAGTCGGCTTTTGTCGATAGTAACTTTAGGGATAAAGGTGTTGGTTTTAGGCTTTTTAAGGCTACTCTTCAGGCCTGTATCAATGATGGGGTTGATTTGGTTGATACAAGCTTAGTGGAGAAGAATATTATATCGCAAAGTTTTCACGATAAACTTGGGTTTAGACTTGTAAATACTCAGTACACATTACATAAGTGGTTTTAAATTGATTGCTATGCAAAAAATTGAAGGGATTCCAATAGGCATAAACCAGCCAGTTTTTATAATTGCGGAACTTTCTGCAAACCATAATGGTTCATTGCAAACAGCTATAGAAACCATTAAGGCTGCTAAGCGTGCAGGGGCAAATGCAATTAAGCTGCAAACCTATACGGCCGACACAATAACCCTTGATGCAAAAACCGATTATTTCAAACTTAAACAGGGGACAATATGGGATGGCAAGTATTTATACGATTTATACAAGGAGGCATACACTCCATGGGAGTGGCATCCAGTTTTGTTTGAAGCTGCAAGAAAAGAAGGATTAGTTTGTTTTTCCTCACCTTTCGATAATACTGCCGTTGACCTATTGGAATCGTTAAATGCACCTGCCTATAAAATTGCATCGTTCGAAATTACCGATATTCCTTTAATAGAGTATGTGGCTAGTAAGGGTAAGCCTATAATTATTTCAACGGGTATTGCCGAACTACACGATATTGAATTGGCTGTTAACACCTGCCGAAGTGTGGGCAACAACCAAATTGTTTTACTAAAATGCACATCAAGTTATCCGGCTCCCATTGAGGAGGCCAATATAAAAATGATACCCGATATGGCTAATCGTTTCGGAGTTCTTACTGGCTTATCGGATCATACAATGGGCATAACCGTTCCTGTGGCAGCAACTGTTTTAGGGGCACGGGTAATTGAGAAACATTTTATTTTAGACAGAAGCATAGGTGGCCCAGACTCTTCATTTTCGCTAAACGAGGCAGAGTTTACGGCAATGGTTAAGGCTGTACGTGAGGCCGAATTAGCATTAGGAGAGGTTAACTACAATTTAACCGAAAAGCAAAGCAAAGGGCGAGAGTTTTCGCGATCACTCTTTGTGGCCGAGCGCATCAATAAGGGAGAAGTTTTTACCACACAAAATGTACGATCTGTAAGGCCGGGATATGGGCTACACCCGAAATTTTTAAAGGATATTTTAGGTAAGAAAGCAAAAGTTGATATTGAAAAAGGAACACCTTTGAAGGAAAACTTAATAGAGTAATTGCTATGATCATAACAGACAGTTTAGGAGCTCCTCGAAAAGACAAAGAAATTATTTTCTTTCACGACACTTGGCCTGCAATGGTATTTAACTTAATGCAAAATGAAAAAAAATATTATAATTTTATTTATACCCAAAAAGCCTTAGATACTGATGAGTTAAGAAGACTGGTTGATATGAATCTGGATCTCTACGATAAAGATTTTGTTTTTATTCATATTGGAATAGTAGATTGTGTTAGAAGAGTCTTTTCAAAGAAAGCACTGAAGACTATAAGTATTATACCCGTGATAAGGGATGTTATTAATTTTATAGCAAGAAAATATCATAAAAAAATAACAAAACTATATAATGTAAATTATGTTCCTGTAGCAAGATTTAATTCCAATATCAATTACATTTTGAGTAAATTTAGTGAGTCCAAAAAAATATATATAATTCCAATAATACCAGCAGGTAGCATACAGCAATCAAAATCACATAAAGTTCAAGAACAAATATTATTATATAATAACTCCTTAAAAGAAATAGCAAATAATTTTAATAATGTTGAATATTTAGAGGGTATTTATAAGTCTTTTTTCCCAATAGATGATAAAAATTATACTTCAGATGGATATCACATTAGTAAAAATGGACACATTATTATCTACAATTACCTCCAAAATATAATTAACCAATGATACAAAAGGTTTTTTCTTTTTCGAGGAAATTTAAAAGTGGTTTCTTTTATACCTTATCATCTTTATTGACCTCTATTGTTAATATCATTGCAGGTTTTCTGGTATTAAGATGGGTTGGCCCAGATGAAATGGGCATTTGGCAAGCATTGTTGATCATAAACACATATGCGGTTGTTGGCAATCTAGGAGTTACGACAGGTCTCGCAAGAGATTTTCCATACCTTTTAGGAAAGGGAGAATCCGAAAGAGCCATAAGCATGGCATCAACAGCTAAGGCCTTTACTTTTTTTTGCTCAGTTATTAGTTTTATAATATTATTTATTTTATTAATATACTTTATATTAGTAAATCCTCAAAGTTTAACATTTATTTTATCATTAACTGCAACTATTTTAATTTTAACTATAAACTTTTATAAAGATTTTGTAATAACTCTTTTTAGAACTAATAAGGCTTTCAATAAGTTATCGGTTGTTTATTTAATACAATCAATTATTTCTATTGTTCTTTTAATTTTAATATTCAAATTTCATTATTATGGGTTTATTATTTATAATGTTTTAGTTTCTTTTATTTCGTTAATATTATTATCAATAATTTCTCCATTTAAAATTAAGAATGAATTTAACAGGAGTAATTGGATTTCATTGGTTAAAACAGGATTTCCGCTATTTTTAATGTCATATCTTTTTGGAGTATCTAAAAGTTTTATAAAGTTCGCTATTTTATATTTTGGAGGAATTCAGTTACTTGGTTTGTTTGCTCCAGTATTTGCAATTCGAAATGGAATTAATACTTTACCTAAAGTTATATCGCAATATCTTTATCCAAAATTTTCATATAAATATGGTGTGACGGGAGATCAATCTTTATTATGGAAACCTGCCAGAAACATTTCTTTTTTATTATTAATAGGATTGTTAATTGTAATATTACCCATATATTATTATATGCCAGAGATTATTGGTACTTTTTTTCCAAAATATTTTGATAGTGTTTTTCCTTCAAGACTTTCACTACTGTCGGGTATTGCATTTAGTGCATTTATTGGAGTTTTTGTGTTAAACAGCGTAAAAGGATATAAGGAAAGGTTGATAATAACAGTAACGTATATTTGTCTTTCTGCTATTTTACCATTTGGTTTACCTTTTTTCTTTACTGATAAAATTTCAGCGCTAGCATGGTCAATCTTGCTGATTGATGTAATATACTTTATCGTTGCCTACATAATAACCCGAAAGAAATTGTTAAGTAATGCCTAAAAGAAATATAGAATCGTTATTTTTGGTTCGCACCCCACTTCAATTTCTAATAAGTGTTGAGGCAAAGGAGCATTTTGGCGTAAACGCTGAAAGTAGTTACTTGGTTTTATTTACAGACTTTTTGCCAAGTTTAAACCAAATACAAAACAATCTTGATGTATCTAACTGGGGCGGGTTTACAAATCTGTTTTATGCAATAAGAAAAAAGGGTGGTATTAAAGTTGTTTTTCAAAAACTTCTGGGTTTCTTTAAGTTGATTTTATTGCTAAGAAAATTTAGAAATGTTGAGAATATATTTGTAGGGCATATCGACGATGTTTGGATGCGTTTTTTCTTACGACGAATAAAGGCAAAAAAGATTATTTTATTGGAAGATGGCGTTGCTACACTTCAAATAGCAATGCGTCGATTAAATACAAACAATTTACATTATTTCCCTGGACAGGCAAAAATAGTAAAGAATGGGTTTTTTAAAAACACAGTCTTTGAAGACTATATTCTCGGGAACCAAGACATTATTTTACCCTCAATAACTTTTTTTACAGCGTACGAAAAAATCCAAATAAATAGTTTCGATAATGTTGAGGCCAATACATTTCATTATCTTTATTCAAATAGGAACAAAACACAGGAAATAATCAATGAAGTCTGGTTTGTTGGTCAACCACTAGTTGAAAGAAAACTTGTATCGAAAAATGATTTTATTGAAATGCTTAATACAATCAAAACAAAATATGGCGATAAATATGATTATTGTTACATTATTCATCGCTCTGAAAAGTATCCTGAATTTATAAATGATTTAGGTTTTAAGGTTATATCGTTCGAAAATCCATTGGAGATAGTTGTAACTCGAAGCAAAGAGATCCCCGCAATAATTGGTTCTGTAAACTCTGCTGCATTGATGAACATCTGGAAATTATATAGAAATATGAATATTAAGTTTTTTTATTCAAATATTTCGAAAGAATTTATATCAAAAAATGAAACTTATTCGAGAATAATAAACTACTATAAGAGCAATACAGATATGGATTATATTGAAATTTAACATTAAATGCAAAAATTAATTAATACATATAATCAATCTAAATATTATAGATACTTAATTCTATTGGCATTAAGTATACCCGTAATTAATGTGATTGCAACAATAGCAGTTGGACATATTACTGGAGGTATTATAAATCCTGGTACTTTGCGAGCAATAATTATTTATTTAATGTTTATTTATATTTTTAATAAAGGGTTGCCAAGTAATCGCTTAGTTCTACCTACTTACCTGTCAATTATTGCTCTGTTTTTTTCAACTCTGCTTTCGTCCGATTTTACAACTTCATTCTATATTTATTTACGCTTTGTAATAACATCAATGCTGTTTGTTGTTGGTTACTATGCAGTTAAAACAACTCATATTCTTGCCCGCTTAAATAGAGTTATTGTTTTTGTTTTGGCAATTCAGTTGATCTATATTGTATTAGCCAATGTTTTTAAGTTTGGGACATCGGATTATCTTGAGGGATCTTTCTACTTTGGCGAAACTGGTGTTAATATTACCAAGGAGATGGTAATTGCTGTGTTTATAGCACCCATATTCTTCATACTTGAAAAAAATAAAAGGGTTAAAATATTTGCAGCATTACTTTTTATTGCATCCCTTGTTATTATTTTAATTGGATTGAAGCGAGCAGCTCTTTTATCCGTAGGTGCTGGAGTGTTAATATATTTTTGGTTTAGTCCTCGTAAATTTAAGTCTATAAGAATAATTGTATTGGGGTTTCTTTTTATGGCTTTACTATCGCCATATTTTATTAACATTGTTCAGGAGCGTTACGAGGCTCGTAGCAAAAAGGTAAGTATGAGTTATGAGGAGTTGGATGAGGATGAAGGTCGTGTTCAGGAAATTGAAATTGTATGGCAAAACTTTTTGGAAAAGAACACATTTGGGAAACTTCTCGGTAGTAATCCCTTTTTGTCAAAGCAGGATTATTTTGGAATAAACCGGATTATCCATGTTGATTATTTGAGTTTGCTTGATGGCGGTGGCATTATTGGTTTGTTGCTGTATATGTGGGTTTACTTTGCTATTTTTATGCATATACTAATGTACTCATCGGCAATAAAGCAAACTGAATTTTGGGGTGAATTAAAAACAGTTGGTATTACACTAATTGTAATACAGCTTATTATGGGGTTGGCTGGTACAATCATTGGCATAGGATTGCGTGGGCTATCGTTAATGTACCTAGGGGCTATTTGTGGGGTGTTGCATAGGCAATACCTGGTTCAAAAGGCACAGAACAAGTAGGTTTGATATCGTCCGTCATTGCAAGGAGGCACGACGAAGCAATCTCTTTGGGCTAGATTGCTTCAGCCCACAAAATACATAGGTTTCGCCATGACGGCAGGTTTTATAGTCATTGCGAGCGTACTTTGCGAAGCAATCTAAGGAAAGCATTTCCATACGATAGATTGCTTCGGGGAAAATGCACCCCTCGCAATGACGAATCGATAGCCGTCATTGCGAGGAGGTACGACGAAACAATCTCTTTGGGATAGATTGCTTCAGCCTAAAAAGCAGGCTTCGCAATGACGAATAGGCACAATCGTCATTGCGAGGAGTTACGACGATGCAATCCTCTGCATGGAAATTAGATTGCTTTTGGGAAAAATACCCCTCGCAAAGACGAACGAACAAAATATGCTTCGTGATAACATATAAGTCAATACGTTATGAATTTATGAGCAAAAGAGATACTTGGATTATTTCAAATTTTACGGCAGCGCAGCTTAAGTTAGAGGAGTCTTTTTTTGAGCAAAATTTGAGTGGGTATAATTTTTATTCTACCAAAGAGCAGGCCAGTAATTTAAACTGGTTTTGCGAGGGTTATTTTTTACCTCGAATTAATTGTGGACTCCATTGCTCAGAATCGATAAAAAATGCAGAAAACTTAAAGAATAAATATGGAGATAATTTTATAAACTACTCTAAGGGTACCTTTACGCTTATTAATTTTTCTCCAATTGGATTTAAGATATACTCAGATAGATTTGGGATTAAAAAGTTTTTTTACTGGATAGATGGCGATAAGGTTATTTTTACCAATGATATAAATATTATAACCAGAGCTATAGCACCACAAATCAGCAATGAGAGTGTTGCTGTTTACTCATTAACCTACCACTTTATTGGAGGTATAACGCTTTTTAAAAATGTTTACTATAATCAACCTGCTCAGATTTTTGAATTCAATGGCAAGGGCATTACTATTTCCGAGTATTGGAATCCGGTAGAGTTGATTCAGGAAAAGGAAACCAGCTCAAAAAAAGAAATTGTCAGTACTCTAAAGCTCTGCTTTAATCAATATAAAGCCTTTGTTGATGGGAATTCAATAAGCCTATCGTTAACAGCGGGGGTCGATAGCCGAATAATGTTTTCGTTGTTGAGTGATACAAATCCTCATGCCTATACCTACGGACAGAGTAATTCCATTGATTGTATAATTGCACACGAAATAGCATCTACGATTGGCATTGAGCATAAGGTTTACGATTTCCATGCTACGGAGCAACTGTTTAAGGAGTATGCAAAAAAATCGGTTAGTACGGGACTTTCCCTCTGTTCTTTACACAGGGCTCATAGGTTATGGGCTATAGAGCAGGAGTCCGAATTTGCCAATGTAATGTTTATTGGCACAATGGGAGGGGAGTTTGTGAAGGGTGTAAATAGAGATAATTATATTGTTGCCGATTTTATTTACAAATTTATTGAGAATAGCAGGAACGATACAATTGCAAAACACCTTACCGCTCAGGGTTTAAATGTATCGCAGGTTGATATTGATTTGTTGAACGCTTTTTTTAGAAAGCAACGGTGGTTTCAAAATCCTCAGCATGCCGATTTATACGTTCTTTCCGACATATCGACACATATTCACCACTCTCAGAACGACACAAACTTTTCCAATTACTTAAAAACAGTAATAACACCATACACCGATATCGATTTTTTAGAGGTTCTTTTTAGGAGTAAATATGTTTACTATAGAAACCGATATCCAAAAAATTCATTTAAAGGGAGGTTACGAAACCATGAGTTTTCGTCGGATATTCAGTGTGCATTGAATTACTCTTTGGCAAAAATTCCCTACAATTCAGGATTTAAAGCATCGGAGTACGCCTTTTCGAAACCCTTATCGGTAGTACTGGCGCGAATAAGGAAAAGGAGGTATAAAGTTACGTCTAACTTTCCGCTAAAGGAATGGATGAACACCTTTGTAACAAATGAACTTACATCGATGGTTCAGGGCAATAATTCCGTTACAAATCTATTTGAAATTGAAAAAATGTTACATGAAATAAAAACGTTGGAGACCAAAAATAACGAGGCTTTCTGGTTAAAATATACTACCCCAATACAAATAAAATACATTAAAGAATATTTTGGATAGCACTATGCTTATAGCAATACTAAAAAACGAAAATCCTGATTCACATTTAAAGTGGCAAACAGCCTGCGAGTTGTTTGGGGTTATCTTTGTGGTTGTAGATATTCTTCGAGCCGATTTTATAGAGTATTTGCAAAAATTAAAACCCACATTTTGTTTGGCACAACCACCCGGGATGGTACTGCTTTACAAAAGAATGTTCGATGAGCGTATTTTTGCTATTGAAAAATATTTGGGCTTAAAAGTATTTCCTGCATATCACGAAATTGTTATTCACGAGAATAAAAATGCCTTAGCATATTTCTTGGACTCTAACAATATTCCACATCCCAGAACTATGGTTTTTTATAGTCAGCAGGATGCGTTGGATTATATTCAAAACGCACAGTTACCGTTGGTTGCAAAAACAACAATTGGAGCAGCCGGTTCAGGGGTAAAGGTTTTGACTAGCAGAGATCAAGCATTGAACTATGTTCAGGTTGCATTCACAAAAGGGATTGCTCGGAGATTTGGACCCAATAAGAAAACGGGTTCTCCAAAGTCTTGGCTTATAAAGGCGATAAAATCGCCAAAATACTTTTTTGCAAAACTTAAGGAGTACAAATCAAGAGCTAAGGATTTACAGTATGGTTATATAATTATTCAGGAATACATTGAGCACGATTACGAATGGCGATGTGTGAAAATTGGAGAATCATTTTTTGCCTACAAAAAATTAAAAATTGGCGATAAGGCAAGTGGCTCTAAACAGTTCGAATACGGTGAGCCTCCATTAGAATTGCTCGATTTTGCAAGAAATTTGTGTCAGAAGTATAATTTTAATTTTATGGCCGTTGACCTTTTCTATGTTAATGGTAATATTTACGTTAATGAACTTCAAACCATATTCGGACATAAAAACCCATTTATTTGTAAGGTTAATGGAGAAACTGGAAGGTACTTATATCGCAACGATAAGTGGATTTTTGAGTCAGGCGATTTTAATATGAACGAATCTTACAACTTACGGTTGAGTTATATTTTGAGTTTATACAATGCAAAGTAAAAAAATATTAGTACTTGTTCCTTCGCCAAAGTCGGCAGGGGGTGTTGCACACTACCATGAGAAGTTACGCCCATACTTTGGTTCTAATGTTCGTTATTTTATTAGAGGAGTTCGCAATCAGCAATCGAAATTAAGCAGGACTTTGTTTCCTATTATACACACTTACGATGTTACTCGTTTTTTTGTTTTAATGTTATTCGGGAACTACTCCCTTGTGCACTTTAACACCTCGTTTGGTAAAACTGGAATTATTAGAGATGCACTGTTTATTAGAATTGTTCAGCTGTTCAATAAGCGGTATGTGGTCTTTTTTAGGGGTATTGATTTTAATGTTATCAGTTGGATTGAAGCAAAGCGCTGGAAACTTTTTAAGAGAACATTTCTTAAAGCAAATCAGATTTGGGTGTTGTCGAATCTAATGGAGTCGAAGGTAAAGGACTGGGGTTATAGCCGCGAAGTTGTTTTGGAAACAACAATGGTGGATTCAGAACTACTAAAGGATTTTGATTTTGAGAAAAGTATTGGGAAATTTCAAAGTCCAAATCCTTTCGAAATAATTTTTCTTTCGAGGGTTGAGCGCGGAAAGGGAATTTATGAGGCTATAGATGCTTTTAGGATTTTAAACCAGAAAAATCCTAATACCGTTTTTAAGATCTATGGTGATGGTTCGGAAACGCAAAAGGTTTTGGATTATATAGGCGATAATCTCGGCAAAATAATTTTTTTTGAAGGTTTTGTTGAGGGAGCTGGCAAGGTGCAAGCTTTCTCATCGGCTCATTTATATCTATTCCCATCCTATGCCGAGGGTCTACCCAACTCTTTGCTTGAAGCAATAGCTTTTGGCTTACCTTCGGTAACGAGTAATGTTGGAGGTATTCCTGATTTCTTTGAAAATTCAAAAATGGGCTATATAACAAGCGATATTCGTCCTGAGGTGTTATCCCATTTAATGGAGCAAATAATTGTCAACACCAATAAATGTGTGGATATTAGCAGGTATAATTATAGTTATGCCAAAAACAATTTTTATGCTGAAATTGTTGCTAACAGAATAAAGAGTCATTATAAAATCATTCTAGATGAATAGCAAATCGCTAAATGATTTACTAAACTATATAGAATCCGAAAACTATAAGGGTTGGGATCCATACGATACATTGAATTCGTTTGTGAAGTTCAAATTCTTTGGGACATTTGTTGCGGCAGTTGCCATTCAATTTCAAAAGAGAAATCCAGTAAACATTCGACCATTATTGAGGATAAAAAAGGGTTACAATCCCAAAGGAATAGGATTACTTCTAAAAGCCTATTGTATTCTTTATTCAAAAACCAGCAATAAAGGTTATCTGGAGAAAGCTTCTTATTTGTTTTTTTGGCTTAAAAATAACTATTCAAAAGGGTATTCAGGATATGCTTGGGGCTACAATTTCGATTGGGCTTCGCCAGGAAGTTACTTAAAGGCTTATACCCCATCGGTTGTGGTTACTTCGTTTGTTACCGATGGTATATTTGAATACTATAAAATTACAAACGATAGTTCTGCTCGAGAAATTTTACTTAGTGCAGCAAACTATATCCGTAACGATATTCCGCGAACAGAGTTTCTTGAAGGTGTTTGCTTTTCCTACACACACACTAATACCGATTGCTGTTACAATGCCAGTTTGTTGGCAGCAGAAGTTTTGGCAAGAGCCAACTCAATAAGCCCTAACTCCGAAGATGTTTGTTTGGTGAAAAAGGCTGTTGAGTTTGTTATATCAAAGCAAAAGTCCGATGGTTGTTGGTATTATAGTTTTAATCCTAATACCAATACTGAACGTAAGCAGATAGATTTTCATCAGGGCTTTGTTCTTGTTTCGTTGTATAACATTAAGAAACTAGTACCTTTAAATCAAGATTCTATCGATATAGCGGTAGTAAAGGGCTTGGAGTATTACAGAAAGAATCAGTTTTTTAGCAATGGTCAGTCTGTTTGGAGAATTCCTAAAGTTTGGCCAGTGGACATTCATAACCAAAGTCAAGGAATAATAACATTCGCCTTACTTAAGGAGTACAATGATATGCATATGGTTTTTGGAGGCAAAATATCTGAATGGACTATTGACAATATGCAATCCCGTAAAGGTTATTTTTATTACAAAATGTATAAACATTATAAAATAAGAACACCTTTTATGCGATGGTCGCAAGCATGGATGCTGTTGGCTTTTGCTGAATTGATGGAGGTGAAAAGTTGATACAAAATATGGAGTTTCATTTACTGGATTCGTATTAAATTATTATTTTTTGTCTTGCCATATCTAAATTGATTAAATAATAATGAATAGTAGTTCTAAATTTGGAGTAATAATTATAGAGGGTCACGTGCAGGGATTATCAAACACCCGTGCACTGGGCGAAGCCGGTATTCCGGTAATTGTGGTTGATAAGAACAATTGCCTGGCTCGTTACTCAAAGTACTGCCAAAAGTTTTTTTACTGCCCCAATTTTATATCCGATGAATTTGCTCCTTTTTTAGTTGAATTGGCTCAGAAGGAAAACCTGCTCGGCTGGGTTCTATTGCCCTCAAACGATCATGCTGTTTATAGCATCTCAAAAAACAAACAGGAGCTAGAGCAGTACTATAAAATAATTGCACCCGATATTGAAACGCTCGATAAGATATACGATAAATCTAAATTACTAAACTTAGCAGCAGAAGTTAATGTTCCCATTCCAGAAACCCAGTATTTTAATTCCATTAATGAAACAATTGATGCTAAACTTAAATTTCCATTAATTACTAAGGGTAGGTTTGGCTTAACGTTTTATAAATCGCTTGGTAGAAAAGCGTTTCTCTCCGGTTCTGAATTAGAGTTTCGCGAGCATTTAAAGCAGATTCAGGATAAACACCAGGTGGAGAAAACATTTACCCAGGAGCTAATACCGTTCGATGGAGCCAATAAAACAATATCATTTACGGCATTTAGCGTTAATGGTGAAATAAAAACATTCTGGATTGGCGAAAAGGTGCGTGAGCATCCCATTCAGTTCGGAACAGCCACATTTGCTAGGAGTATCCATAAGCCCGAGCTTGTTGAGCCAAGCCAAAGGCTGCTTAAAGCATTAAACTATACAGGTGTTTGCGAGATAGAATACTTGTTGGATCCAAGAAATGGACTATATAAATTGATTGAGATAAACGCTAGAACTTGGCTCTGGGTTGGTTTGGCCAAAAGGTGCGGTGTAAACTATGCGGTGTACATTTATAACTACTTAAACAATATTAGTACTCAATATCCGACCAACTACACATTGGGAGTTAATTGGGTAAATTATATTACAGATACCCTGTATTCTGTTATAGCCATTGCAAAGAAAAAACTTACCATTAAAAAATTTTTTGCTGCATTTCAGGGAAAACGAGTCGATGCATTTTTCAGTTGGCGCGATATTAAGCCAAGTTTAATGTTTTTTGTACTTTTGTTCTATATTGCAATCAAACGTAGGTAAAATAAAAAACTGGGGACAATGGAACTAATTATTATTGTGCTATCAACAGCACTTCTATCAACGGCAATGTTTATATTTTGGGTTGCCAAAGGGGGGTTTAACAAAAGATTTCTTTATACCGACAATATTGCATTAGCAATAGTTTCATCGTTTATTAACATTGCTATTTATAAGTTAATCGACATGCCATTTTGGTTGATGACACCTTTTGTTTGCGGTACAGTTGTTCTTATTCTTTTTATTCTATTGTTTTTTTATAGGTTTTTCAGAAACCCCAATAGGGTGATTCCTGGCGAAATGAATGATATAGTTTCACCTGCCGATGGACGTGTAATTTACATCAAGGAGTTGGAGGCAAATCAAATACCTGTTACCATCAAAAAGAAACGTGTAGCAAGTATTCAGGAGATAACAAAAACCGATATACTAGAACAACCCTGTTACCTGATAGGTATCGCAATGACACTTTTTGATGTTCACTATAACCGTGCTCCAATTGATGGTAAAGTTATTATGGTTAAGCATACGCCCGGAACCTCTATTGGTCTTAATACACCAGAGTCCACACTTACCAACGAGCGAAACACAACTGTTTTTCAGCGTGAGGATGGTGTGATGGCGGGTGTTGTTCAAATTGCTGCACGTGGTGTAAATCGTTGTATTGTGATGTCGAAGGAGGGTGATGTTTTGAAGCGTGGCGAGATATTCGGGAAAATTCGCTGGGGCTCACAGGCCGACCTCGTTATACCACGTAATTGCGAAATACTCGTTCGCGAAGGAGAACAGGTTCATGCTGGTTCAACCATTATTGCAAAACTTTTAAAGTAATCTATTGGTGAAAAAACTTTGGTTCGATTTTACTAATCCACCTCACGTCAATTTCTTTTTGCCAATTATTAGGCATTATGAGAAAAAAGGGCTTGAAGTAAAGCTAACAGCTCGTGAGTTTGTTGAAACCACAAAACTACTAGAGTTGAATAACCTTAGCCATAGTGTTTATGGAAAACATGGGGGAAAGGGGAAAGCTGCAAAGGCCTGGGCGTTAGTTTCGCGCGAGTTGCAACTTCTTAGAAATGTGAAGGGGTTTGATTATAGTTTTTCTTCAAACTACGAGGCTCCATTGGCCTCATGGCTAAAGCGTAAACCCTCATTTGTATTCGACGATAACGATATATCGCCCAATTGGCTTTATGCTAAGTTTGCCAAATATGTAATTTCCCCAAGTAATATAGATAAGGATGCAATGTTCCGAATGGGTATCCAGGAGAAACAGCTAATTACATACAACGGTTTTAAGGAGAACATATACATTGCCGATTATAAGCCTGATCCTAAATTCTTGGATAAATTTCCTTTCACCAATTTTATAACAGTTCGACCTGAAAACATTCAGGCATCGTATGTTCCAAACGGCAGGAATAGCATTGTGCCCGAGTTAATAGAATCGCTTATTTCGAAAGGATATAACATTTTGTACTTACCTCGCTACAAGGCAGACAGGGACTATGTTGGGAAAAGTGATAAACTTTTTATCCCCGATGGCCCACTAAGCGGATTGGATGTTTGCTACTATTCCAATGCCGTTTTAACTGGAGCAGGAACTTTTTCACGCGAAGCTGCAGTAATGGGAACTCCTGCGGTTTCGTTTTTTGCAGGCGATGAATTTTTGGGAGTAGACAAGGTGATGTTTTCAAGAAATATGGTTTACTACTCACGTAATGTTAGTGATATTGTGAAGTTTGTTGACAGTTCTAAAAAGAAAGAGTTTAACCGACAGCAGTCTGTTGACGCCCAGAATGAACTTTTTAATGTTCTTGATAGGTTAATGGTTTAGGGGTGAATATTTATACTACACAAAGCCGTTAAAAACGGCTTTTTTTATTCAGAATAATCAACAATTAACCCTGTAATACAGCGTGTTGGTCAAAATTTCTTTTACTTATGTGTTTTCGGATAGTAACTTTGTAAACATATTTAAAAAGCGGTTGTTTTGGGTGTAAACAAAAAGGATGGAATTATGAAGAGGTTGATAATACTTTTATTGCTATTGTTAATGACCGGTAGCATATATGCTCAGAGGGATAATCGGGTTATTGTGGAATATGCTGAGCAAATTGACTCCATGTACTACATGAAATGGGATACAGTTGTTAATACTTGGGTTATAGATAATATTCGACACTATGAGTATACTGATGAGAATTTATCTACACTTTTACTGCTCGACGGAAAATCTCGTGATTCTGTTTGGATATGGCACTATTACTATAACCAACAAAACTTAAAGCACTACGAATTATTGCTAAAATGGGCTAATGGTGTTGCTGGTTATTCCCAGAAAAAGGACTCCAAGTATAGCAGCGATTTTAGAAAAACGGAGGAATTAACCAGCAATTGGAAAAACGGAGGTTGGATAATGAATACCAATAGTCTTTTCGAGTACTCCAACGATAAACTTGTTAGGGAGATTCTTCAAACAAAGGATAAGACAGGAAACTTTGTTAACAATCAGTATATCGATTACATATACACAAATGATGTGTTAGATGAGGTTCGTACTGTTAGAGTGTCCGATGGAGTCTTGCTAAAGTACACTCAGTATTTCTACAATGAGCTAGGTAACTTATATCAGGCTATTTACTATCAACTTCAAACCTCCAGTGCGGGTAACGGTTATGTACCCGTATCGCGCCGAACATACTCGTATGACAAATTTGGGCTAACAAAGGAAACCTTATTCGAGAATTGGGTAAACCAAGGCTGGGAGTTATCGGCAAACTATATCTACTTCCGCAAAATTGATTTTGCAAAAAAAGTTACAATTTGCCATAACGACCGCTCCATTACTGTTGCAAAGGAGGCTGTCCCCGCTCATCTTGCACACGGCGATTACCTTGGTAAGTGTAAGGTAAACATACAGAATCCAAAAGAGGATCGTAAATTGCTACAAAACACAATATCCGTTTTCCCAAACCCAGTAAGAGATAATTTTACCCTACAGCTCGATACTCAGGAAACAGGGGCAAAGCATTACGGAATTTATAACCTAACAGGTAAACTTGTTAAAATGGCTCAAATTGGTTCAGATGAGACTTTTGTTGATATTACCGGTATTCCCACTGGAATTTATCTGATAAAGGTATTTGGTAATCAGGTTTATGAACAAAAAATAGTAAAGCAGTAGTATTCAAAACACCTAGTTTTTAAAACTTAATCTACTATTCTGAGTTATTATAAGGAGTAATAGGTTAAGTTTTTTTATTTTTATGTTCTCAAATAAAGTAATAACTCCTTTTCAAAAATGAAAATTATCTCAGTTGTTGGGGCTCGTCCAAACTTTATGAAGGTCGCACCGTTTATAGGTGCAATTAATAAGCACAATCAGGATGTCGAAAAGAATAAGCACGAGAGGGTTGTTCATATTCTTGTTCACACTGGTCAGCATTACGACGACCGTATGTCGAAGAAATTTTTTGATGACCTAAATATTCCTGAAGCTGATATTAATCTGGGGATTGGTTCTGGTTCACATGCCGAGCAGGTTGGTAATTCTATGATAGCATTGGAAAAGGTTTTCGAAGCCGAAAAGCCCGATTGGGTTGTTATATATGGTGATGTAAACGCAACACTTGCTGCTTCTGTTGCTGCTAAAAAATTACATATTAAAGTATGCCATGTTGAGGCAGGCTTACGGAGTGGTGATATAAGAATGCCAGAAGAAGTTAATAGGCTTGTTACGGATAGACTTTCGGATTTACTTTTAACCCCCGATAGACTTTCGGTGGAGAATCTCAAGAAGGAGGGTGTTGCTGATTCTTCAATCCGCTTTGTTGGGAACATAATGATTGATACGCTGGAGAGCAACAGACACAAGGTTGAAGCGTTGGATTTGAAGCAAATCGTTTCTTCAAATTTAATTTCACCCAACACTGAGGTTGTAATTAAAGAAAACGATTTTGCTGTAATGACACTCCACAGGCCATCAAACGTAGACGATGAATTAATACTATCATCTTTAGTTAATTTTGTTGTTAAAGAGGTTGCCGATGTTTTGTCTATTATTTGGGCGGTTCATCCAAGGACAGAAAAACAGTTAAAGCAATTCAACCTTTGGGATAAACTGATTCAAACACCAAATATATTTATGGTGAATCCTCTTGGCTATCACGATATGCTTAAACTTAATATGCATGCCAAAATCATGCTTACCGATAGTGGTGGTTTACAGGAAGAATGTACCGTGCTTGGCACTCCTTGCTTAACAATGCGATGGAATACTGAAAGACCAATTACTTTACGTGAACATGGAGGTGCAAGTGTTTTGGTAGGAAATAATGTGGAAAGAATTAGAGAGGAGTTTTTTAGTACGTTGAACAGTTCCAGAAAACCCGAACGCCCAGAATTGTGGGATGGTAAAACAGCCGAGAGGTGCTTAATTGAAATATTGAATTTTGATAAGAACAAGTAGTATGGATTTTACCTTAATCAAATATAAATTACTACTAAAATCGCTTCTTGAAGAAGGCTATGGTTTTCAAACCTTTGAGCAGTTTCTGCAAAATCCAGCATCGAATGTGGTTATTCTCCGGCACGATGTAGACTTAAAAGCCAATAACTCCCTTGAAACTGCTAAAATTGAGAATAGCCTAGGGATTGTTGGCAGCTACTATTTTAGGGTAATACCCCAGAGCTACAATCTGGAAATTATTAAGCAAATTGCAGAACTTGGACACGAGATAGGGTACCATTACGAAACAATGGACTCCGTTAGTGAAAAATTTAGGAGTGAAGAGGAGCGGATAGACGAAGCATATAGGTTATTCTGTGAACATTTGGGAGAGTTTCGTAAAAGGTATCCCGTTAAAACAATTTGTATGCACGGTAGTCCTAAATCAGCATTCGACAATAAGGATATTTGGACTAAGTACAATTATAAAAAGTTAGGAATTATTGGAGAACCATACTTTGATATTGATTTTGATAAGTTTTTTTATTTAACCGATACAGGACGTTGTTGGAATGGCTACAGATTTTCGGTGCGCGATAAGATGCGGCAGCAGGAAAGTTGGGTAAAGCAAGGCTTAGTTTTTAGAACTACATTGGATATAGTTAAGGCCGTTAAAACCAAAAAACTCCCAAGGCAAGTTATGATTACGGTTCATCCACAGCGTTGGACCAATAATTACCTTGAGTGGTTCAAGGAGCTGGTTGCGCAACGTTTGAAAAACCTTGTAAAGTGGGGATTAATAAGGTTCGAACACCGATAACACAGGTTGAACAAAGTTTCAAAGATGTTAAAATTCAAAGACGCAACGTTTATTTGTTTTAATCTGTTTTAATTGTCTCATTCCTGCCAGCGGACAGGCAAGTGTGTTCTATCATCTCTGCTTTAATTTGCAGAATCTGCAGAAAAACTAATTTAAACGCTAAAGCTCTAAGGGGAGATATTGATTTTCTTTGTGTAACTTAGTGTACTTTTGTGCCTTTATGGTTTTTCGAATTAAAGAGAGAAGTCTTATACGATATTAAGGTATAGATTATAATTACAATACCTCATATTTGTATAGAAATATGATGGGTAAAAAATTTAAATATAGTTTTAGCAATGAAGATTGTAACTATTGTTGGGGCGCGTCCTCAGTTTATAAAGCTCGGGCCATTCTCGAGAGAAATAAGAAAGTTTCATACGGAGTTGATTATACATACAGGACAGCATTTCGACTCCGAAATGTCGGATCTGTTTTTTAGAGACTTGGAGATCCCTCAGCCAAATTACAATCTCGGTATCCACGGAGGTACTCATGGTCAGCAAACAGGAATGATGTTATCCTCCATAGAGGAAATAATAATAAAGGAAAAACCCGAATTAGTTGTTGTTTTTGGCGACACCAACTCAACACTTGCAGGAGCATTAGCTGCTTCAAAGTTAAATATAGCTTCTTTGCATATTGAGGCTGGATTGCGCAGTTTTAATCGTACAATGCCTGAGGAGATTAACCGAATAATTGCCGACCATACATCCAATTTTCTATTTGCTCCAACCGAAACTGCAATGAGAAATCTTCACAACGAGGGTCTTGCTTCAAAGTCATTCGACACGGGCGATATTATGGTTGACTCTTTAAACTGGGCTTCCTCCAAATCAGTTCAATCGAAAGTGCTTGATAATTTAAGTCTTGAAAAGGATAATTATACCTTGCTTACTCTTCATAGGCCATATAATGTAGACGATCCCCAAAATTTAAAAACTATAATAAATAAATTTGGACAGTTGAAATCTACCATTGTATTTCCGGTTCATCCTCGGACAAACGATATTATCAACAAAAACAACATAGCAATACCTGAAAATTTTATAATTACTAAACCCATTGGTTATTTAGATTTTATTAGGCTGCAAAGCAATTCGACAAGAATTGTAACCGACTCAGGAGGAATACAAAAGGAGGCCTTTTTACTCAGAAAACCCTGTATAACTTTGCGAACTGAAACCGAATGGATTGAAACTGTTGAGGAGGGCTGGAATGTTTTAATTGATATTAATAATCCCAAAGTTATAGATACGGTAGAGAGCTTTAATCCCAGCGAGGAGACAAAGCCTGTTTTTGGAGTAGATGTTGCTAAAAAGATGGTATCAATCATTAATACATCGTTGTAAATCAGCTTTTATTTGAGCAATCAGCGGAAGGAATGGAATACACCTACCTATCAACAGGCACACATAACAAAGGGTTAACAGATTTTCAAAGATTCGTGTTTACCGTTACATTTGTGTCATCCCTGCCTGCCGGTAGGCAAGTGTGTAACTATCATTGCTTAGTTTAAAAAATACATTTATGCGAAAAACAATATTAATTCTTCTACTTACCACATTAACTGTTATTGTTAGGGCACAGGAAATACCTGTTCACTTCAACAATTCAGGTATTTATGAGTTTTTGGACGAGTTATCAAATCAAGGCTATATTACCATTAACAGCGTAGTAAAGCCTTACTCTGGTAAGTTTATATATACTAGTTTGGTTGAGGTTCAAAAGAAACAGGATGAACTTTCGCAACGTCAAAAAAAGGATTTAGTTTTTTACCTTAAGCAGTACTCAATCTTTGCAGATAGTTCCCGCAATCCATATACCGAAAGCAAAAAGGGAAATTTAATTACTCGCAATAATCTTAATCTGGGTATACTGCCCTATGGATTACACTACAAGGACTCATCCTTTGCATTCTCAATCCGTCCAATTTGGGGAATACGTGAGTATGTAGGTGGTACGGAGAACATTATGCATACATGGGGTGGCGCAGAGGCTTGGGGTTTTGTGGGAGGGTTTTCAATTTATGGGAGTTTAAGGGATAATAATCAATCCGAAAGGCTCGCTAACCCAACTTTTTTTACGATGAGCGAGGGGGGAAATTATAAGTCGGGCGGTCCAGGCTTGAAAAGTTCGGATTACTCCGAGATGCGAGGTGGAGTTACTTATGCCTGGAAGTGGGGTTCAGTAGGCCTGGTAAAGGATCACATACAATGGGGAACAAACTACCATGGGGCAACAATCTTTTCAGGACGGAATCCTTCGTATGCTATGATAAAGCTACAGCTAAAACCCGTAAAGTGGTTCGAGTTGAACTATATTCACGGATGGCTTGTTTCTGAAGTGGTAGATAGTAGCCGCTCCTATACAACGACAAATGGAGACTTCCGTGCAGTATACCGCGATAAGTATATTGCAGCAAATCTTTTGACGTTTTATCCTTTACGAGGAATCGCCTTCTCTGTTGGTAACTCTATTGTTTATTCGGACACTAAGGTGCAGCCTGCATACCTAATTCCCGTAATGTTTTTTAAATCCATCGACCACACTTTAAGCAATAAGATTGATAACCAAAATTCGCAGATGTTTATCGATTTAAGCGTTAAGCGGATTCGTAATTTACACCTTTACACTACTGTTTTTATTGATGAGTTCTCGGTAACCCGTATTAACGATTCTGAGCGACAGAACTTTATCTCGTTTAAGGGTGGAGCCCGCCTTTCGAATTGGCCGCTTAAGAACCTAACTTTTACAACCGAGTACACTCGTGTTAACCCAATTGTTTATAAACACCGAATACCTTCCACAACCTTCGAAACCAATAACTTTAATCTTGGTTATTACCTTCGCGATAACTCCGAGGAGATATACTTTGCGTTGGATTTTAAGCCATTCAGAGGATTACTTTTTAAGGGGGAGTTTATTTCTGCTAGGCATGGTAACGAGTATGCCTATACAACTGGTAGTGGAGTTGACTTATTGCCATTCATGGAGAGTGTTACCTGGAAAAACACCAGTATAAGTTTTACTGCACGTTGGGAGTTTATTCATGATTCTTGGCTATATATTTCCGCAACTCAAAGTAATATTCGGGGTTACGATGTAGATGGTAAAACAGCACAGGAGTACTTGGATCTATATACCCCAAAATCGTTTCAGGGGAAAAATGCCATTGTTTGCGTTGGTTTAAATTTTGGTTTTTAGAAGCATTTCGAAGAGTTTCTTAATCTAAACTTAAAATTGCAACAAGACTACTTTCGATGGGGTTTTATATATTTGTAAAATTTAGTAATCAATTAAAATTAAACATATGTTTTCAGGAATAGTTGAAGAACCTGCAACCTTGGTTGCATTAGAGAAGGATAAGGAAAACTTACACATCACATTAAAATGTTCGTTTACCGATAGCCTAAAGATAGATCAAAGTATTTCGCATAACGGTGTTTGTTTAACCGTAGTTAAGAAAAGTGGCGACAATTACACTGTTACGGCAATTAAGGAAACCCTCGACAAAACAAATTTGGGTTTTCTAAAGGTTGGCGATAAGGTTAACCTTGAGCGTAGTATGAAGATTGACAGTTTGCTCGATGGTCATCTTGTACAGGGGCACGTTGACCAAACTGCAGTGTGTACTAAGATTGAAGAGGCCGATGGTAGCTGGTACTTTACCTTTGAGTACGATCCATCTAAAGGTAACATCACTGTTGAAAAAGGCTCAATCTCTGTTAATGGGGTTAGCTTAACCGTAGTAAACTCCAAGGAGAAAACCTTCCAAGTTGCGATTATTCCATACACCTACGAACACACCAATTTCCATCAGTTCAAGGTTGGCACAGTGGTTAACCTTGAGTTTGATATTGTTGGAAAGTACATTACCAAGATGCTTAAGCAATACTTGGAGTCTGGTCAAATTGATAGATTATTGAAGTAGACATTTCTTTTATCCTGACAGGGTTCTATATCCTGCCAGGGTATAAAACCCTCTTGCTTTGAAAACGGAGAAGTTTGTAGAATCACCCAAAAGGATATCTGCGCTGATTGCTGCTATTGCAGCAGGTCTCGTGCTATTGATTACCTCCGTTTTCTATGGATTTAATTCCGAAAAACTTATCCTACTTGCTTTTGCCTCGACGTTGGCAACATTTACCGTTATTCTTATTGTTGCAAATCTTCTAATAAATCTTTTTGTTGCAAAAAAGGTAAACCCGCTTTACAAGACACTGTACCAGGTTGATGTTGGAACCTCGCAGTTGGCTGCAAACATCGACGAGGGTAAGGTTATGGGAAAGATAAAGGCTGATATTACTTCGTGGGCAAACAGCAAGGCTCAGGAAATTGATAGGCTTAAGGAGATGGAGCGCTACCGAAAGGAGTTTCTGGGTAATGTATCGCACGAGCTTAAAACTCCCATTTTCAACATTCAGGGTTATGTTCTTACCCTTTTAGATGGAGGTTTAGAAGATGAATCGATAAACCGAAAGTACCTTGAACGAACGGAGAAAAGTATAAATAGACTTATCGGAATTGTTGATGATTTGGAAACCATCTCAAAACTAGAGGCTGGTGAGTTAAAACTTAACTATGAAAAGTTTAGCATAGTCGGTTTGGTAGAGGATGTTTTTGAGGCTCTAGATGTTCGTGCAAAAAAGAAATCCATCACACTTGATTTAGATAAGGTTTACGAAAAGCCCATTTGGGTTAATGCCGATAAGAAAAAGATTTACCAAGTGGTTTACAACCTAGTCTTGAACTCCATAAATTATGGCAATGTAGGGGGTAGAACCATTACTTCGTTTTCTGATTTAGACGAAAGGGTTATTGTTGAGGTTAACGACAACGGCGTGGGTATTGATCAAAAGGATATTCCCCGAATATTTGAGCGTTTTTATAGGGTCGATAAAAGTCGCTCACGCGAGCAGGGCGGTACAGGTTTAGGCCTAGCTATTGTTAAGCATATTATTGAAGGACATAAGCAGAGCATAAGCGTGCGGAGTAGTTTAAATCAGGGGACTTCGTTTATATTTACGCTTAACAAGGCTAAAAAATAGAATTCGATAATTTATATTATATACCCCCTCAAGGGGCGTTGTAAACTGAAAAACAATACAATATTAATGCAGGTTTGTACAAAATGTATTCTCAACGATAATTATCACGGAATTACTTTCAACAGTGACGGTGTATGTTCGTTATGTAGCAAGGAAAATATTTTTAAGCCACTTGGAGAACAACTTCTGATAAATATATTCGAAAGGGCTAAAAGGGAAAATCCAACATACAATGCATTGGTGCCTATTAGCGGAGGTAAGGACAGTGCGTATATTTTGCATTTAGCCGTTAATGTTTATAAGTTAAATGTTCTTACAATGACCTACGATAATGGTTTACTAAGCGACTTGGCCATTGAGAACATTAATACCCTTGTAGAGCGCACCAAGGTAAAGCACATTTACTGCAAACCTGACTTTGATGTTCAGAAGAAGATTTACAGGCACTTGCTTAAGAAATCGGGAGATTTTTGTGGCCCTTGCGATATTGGTACGCGTGCTAATATTCTTAAAGTTGCAAGGAACTATAATGTTCCTATAATTCTATACGGCACATCGCCTTTGGAGAACGATTCGTTTATTCCCGACTCTATTCAGGATATTGCTAGGTTTAAACATATCCTTTCGAGTTGTAAAGAATTGTCTAGGAAGGAGATTGACGATTTTCTTATCTATCCAAACCTTACAAATTTTTCGCTTTCTATAGGAAAGCGGGTAGGTTATTTTGCCAAGGATGTTGCTCCATTATTTTTTATTGAAAACCCTTCGGATAAGGAAATGGGCGAAATTATTGCAAAAGAACTGGGTTGGAAAGATAATGCCTCTATGGAATACTCTAAACACTTCGATTGTATTGCAGAACCATTTACCAACTATGTTCGGCATAAAATATATGGTTACGAACGCCATATTTGTCAGTATAGCAACATGGTTCGCAGAGAAGAGATTACTAGGGAGCAAGCAAATGAGCGGTACTTGGCCGATAACTTTAACCTTAAGCCTTCAAACTATAAACAGGTATTAAATCATCTGGGTGTAAGCGAGGACGAGTTAAGCGAGATAGAGACTCTTAAACCCTTAATATACGAGAATAAAACATCTCGGATTGATAAGTTGTTTCTACGTATGGTAAGGCTTAAGCAAAAGTATTTGTAGATTAACCCTTAATTTATTCTATAACGCCTCAAGGGTTCAAAACCCTTGAGGCGTTCTTATTACCATAAGAAAAGATTTTAACCCCCTCATTTCTATTTGATTTTATTGAAATTATGCTATATCTTTGTGAGATTTTTCAGGAAGGTTTTATTTTGATATTATATTGAATATCAGCGAAATCTGCTTAATGCGGATTTTTATTTACATTGTTTTGAAGACCATCCAATGTCCGTAGGATATGGAAGCGTCAATATGATAAGTCAATTTTGTGGTGATTATTAATGTTTTATTAGATGAAGCAGTCGAAATTTAAAGAGTACAAGGGTTTAGATTTATCGCAGGTAAACAAGGATGTCCTAAAAACCTGGGATAAGAACGACACTTTTCGTAAAAGTCTAGAAACCCGCAAAGGTCATCCTACATTTGTGTTTTATGAAGGCCCCCCTTCAGCAAATGGAATTCCGGGTATTCACCACGTAATGGCTCGCTCTATTAAGGATATTTTCTGTCGCTATAAAACTCAAAAAGGTTTCTTGGTTGAGCGTAAGGCAGGTTGGGATACTCACGGTTTGCCCGTTGAACTTGGCGTTGAGAAAATGCTCGGTATTACCAAGGAGGATATTGGTACAAAAATTTCGGTTGAGGAGTATAACCAAACCTGCCGCAAGGAGGTGATGAAATACACCGACCTTTGGGAGGATCTTACCCACAAAATGGGTTACTGGGTGGATATGGAGCATCCATACATCACCTACGATAACCGTTATATCGAGAGTCTTTGGTATTTACTTCAGAAGTTGCACGAGAAGGGTTTGCTCTACAAGGGTAAAACCATTCAGCCCTATTCTCCTGCTGCAGGTACAGGTCTTAGCACACATGAGCTTAACCAGCCTGGTTGCTACCGCGATGTTAAGGACACCACAATTGTAGCTCAGTTTAAGGTAATTCGCAATGCGAAAAGCCAGCTACTTTTTGATAAGTCCGATACCGATGTGTACGTTCTAGCCTGGACAACCACACCTTGGACTTTACCATCGAACACGGCATTGGCAATCAATGCTAATATTCGTTATGAGTTAGTAAAATCGTTCAACCCATATAGCGGCGATCCTATCACAGTTTTACTTGCCAAGGATCGTCGGGAATCGTATTTCCCATCGGCAAATGCTGAATTAGCACTTGAAGATTATAAAGCAGGCGATAAAAAAGTTCCATTCAAAGTAATCGCTGAGTTTGTTGGTAGCCAACTTGTAGGAATCAACTATGAGCAGCTTTTCCCATGGGTTAAACCGGAGGGCGATGCATTCAGGGTAATTGCAGGCGATTTTGTTACCACCGAGGATGGAACAGGCGTTGTTCACATTGCACCAACCTTTGGTGCCGACGACGACCGTGCTGCTAAAACATCGGGCATATCGCCACTTATCCTACGCGATAAGGCCAACAATCCAGAGCCAATGGTCGATCGCAGAGGTCGCTTCTACCTTATCGAGGATTTACAACCCGATTTTGTGAAGAACCACGTCAATGTTGAGCTATATAAAGATTTTGCGGGAAGTTACGTTAAGAACGATTACGATCCTTCCGCAACCGACAAGGAAACATCGTTGGATGTTGATTTGGCTGTTCTCCTAAAGAAGGAGAACAAGGCATTCCGTATTGAGAAGCACGTTCATAACTATCCACACTGCTGGCGTACCGATAAGCCAATCCTTTACTATCCATTGGACAGTTGGTTTATTAAGGTTACAGCCCTTAAGGATAGGATGATTGAGCTTAATAATACTATCAACTGGAAACCTGCAAGCACAGGAACTGGACGTTTTGGAAAATGGTTGGAGAACCTGTTGGATTGGAACCTTTCTCGTTCGCGCTACTGGGGAACACCTCTTCCAATTTGGGTTACCGAGGATCGTTCCGAGATGATTTGCATTGGTTCTGTTGCTCAAATGAAGGCTGAGTGCGAGAAAGCTGTTAAGGCTGGATTTATGGAGAAGAATCCTTTAGCGAACTACGTTGAGGGCGACTTCACCTCAAAGAACTACGAATCGTTCGATTTGCATCGTCCATTTGTGGATAACGTATTTTTAGTGTCGTCAACAGGTAAAAAGATGTTCCGCGAGCCCGACCTAATAGATGTTTGGTTCGATTCTGGCGCAATGCCATACGCTCAGGTTCACTATCCTTTTGAGCACAAGGAGAATTTTGGCGATGTTTACCCAGCCGATTTTATTGCCGAAGGAGTTGACCAAACCCGTGGATGGTTCTATACATTACATGCAATATCATCGCTATTGTTTGACTCTGTAGCGTTCAAGAATATTATCTCTAACGGACTTGTGCTGGATAAAAACGGCAACAAGATGAGTAAACGCCTTGGTAACGGTGTTGATCCGTTTGAGGTGATTGAGAAGTACGGTTCCGATCCCACTCGTTGGTACATGATTACCAACTCACAACCTTGGGATAACCTAAAGTTTGATATTGAGGGTGTTGATGAGGTTAAGCGTAAGTTCTTTGGAACACTCTACAATACATATTCGTTCTTTGCACTTTACGCAAACGTTGATGGTTTCAACTACAGCGATGCTGAGGTTCCTGTTGAGAAACGTCCCGAGATTGACCGTTGGATACTGTCGTTACTCAACTCGTTGATTAAGGAGGTTGAGGATGCTTACGAGAGCTACGAGCCAACTCGTGCTGGACGCGCAATTCAGGATTTTGTGAACGAGCAGCTAAGTAACTGGTACGTTCGCCTGAACCGTAAGCGTTTCTGGGGTGGCGAGTTCGATACCGATAAGATTGCTGCATACCAAACCCTTTACACCTGTTTGGAAACCGTTGCAATTCTTGCATCGCCAATTGCACCGTTCTTTATGGACCAACTCTTTACCGATTTGAACAATGTTACAGGAAAACATACCGACGAGAGAGTTCATCTAACTCAGTTCCCAAAATATAACGAAAAGTTAATAGATAAGAACCTTGAAGAACGGATGGAGATTGCTCAAAGCATTTGCTCGTTGGTACTAGGGCTTCGTCGTAAGGTAAATATCAAGGTACGTCAGCCTTTGAGCAAGATTATGATTCCAATTCTGGACGAGAAGTTCCGTGCTCAACTAAATGCCGTTGAAAATCTAATTCTAAGCGAGGTTAACGTTAAGGAGTTGGAGTACTTAACAGATTCGTCAGGAATTCTGGTTAAGAAGATTAAGCCAAACTTCAAGACTCTGGGTCCACGTTTCGGAAAATCGATGAAAGCGATTTCCGAGGCAGTTGCAAAGATGACACAGGCCGATATCAACAGTATTGAGCGTAATAACAGTTTTGAGATTGCGTTGGGAGAAGGCCCAGTCAACATAACCCTCGAGGATGTTGAAATTCTATCGGAAGATATTCCTGGCTGGTTAGTTGCTAACGAGGGACGCTACACCGTTGCCTTGGATATCAAGATAAGCGATGAGCTAAGAATGGAGGGTATTGCCCGCGAGTTAATTAACCGTGTTCAAAATATCCGTAAGGATTCTGGCTTTGAGGTTACCGATAAGATTAAGATTACCATTAAGAAGCACGAAGGGCTTAACAGCGCTGTACAGGCTCACAAGGATTATATTGCAGGCCAAACTCTAGCCAAGGAAATTAACCTGGTTGATTCGGAACTTAATGGAAATTCAATCGTAATAGAGCTTGATGATGAGCTAAAAACATCAATAAGTGTTGAAAAGATTGAAGGATGATTTTGAAAATAAGTAGATTTTTTTAATATCTTTAGCAAAATTTATTGCCATGGGAGAAAAAACTAGATATTCCGATGAGGAGTTGGCAGAATTCAAAGAATTAATACTGCAAAAACTCGATAAAGCACGTAAGGATTACGAAATCCTTAAAAGTGCTATTACCATGAGCGGAAGCAACGACACCGAGGATACTTCACCCACATTTAAAGTATTGGAAGAAGGAGCATCTACCCTTTCGAAGGAAGAGGCTGGTAAGCTGGCACAACGTCAGCAAAAATTCATTCAACACCTTGAGGCGGCTCTTGTTCGTATTGAGAACAAAACCTACGGTATTTGTCGCGAAACTGGCAAACTTATTGCTAAAGAACGCTTACGCGCTGTACCACATGCAACGCTTAGCATTGATGCAAAAAACAATCAACGTTAAAATATTGCAAATGAATTTGAAAGTGGCTGTAAGGCCACTTTCTTTTTTTTACTAGTTTTGCAAGCAAATAAAAATTTCATACCATGCAGATGTCACTTCGAAATAAATCAATTCTGGTAATCCTCTTAATTCTGGTTATTGACCAAATATTCAAGATTTGGATAAAAACAAACTTTGCCATAGGCGATGAAATTAGAATTATGGGCGATTGGTTTATTCTACATTTCACCGAAAATCCTGGGATGGCCTTTGGCATGAAATTTTGGGGAATTTGGGGCAAAATTCTTTTGGGAGTTTTTCGTATTGTTGCTATAGTTGCTATTGCGTGGTACTTGCATAAGTTGGTGTACCAAAACACCAAAACTGGAGTTGTAATCGGCGTATCGTTAATTTTGGCTGGTGCAATTGGAAATATGATTGATAGCGCGTTTTACGGGCTTATTTTTGATTCTGGTTCAACGTACAATAATCAAATAGGCGAGTGGGTGTCGTATCACGGCACATCAACCTTTAGTTTAAACGGGTACTCTGGTCTTTTAAAGGGTTGTGTGGTGGATATGCTTTACTTTCCAATAATTGATACAACTCTTCCCTCTTGGTTGCCAATTTGGGGTGGTGAGCACTTTGTATTTTTCCGACCAGTATTCAACATTGCCGATTCGGCAATTACAACAGGTGTTCTTTACCTATTACTGTTTCACAGGAATACTTTCTTTTCTGATAAGAACAAGTAACACTAAACCCGTTTCTCCATCAACACTACGTTTTCAACGTGATGTGTATGGGGGAACATATCTACAGGTTGTACCCGCGTAACCTTATAGCCTTTATCAAGAATTGCTATGTCGCGAGCTTGCGATGCTGGGTTGCAACTAACGTAAACTATGCGCTTTGGATTAGCGTGTAGAATTGAATCTAACACATCGGGGTGAACTCCTGCTCGTGGAGGGTCAAGAATTACCACATCGGGGTAGCCCTGCTCCTGAATAAAGCCTTCGGTAAGTAAATCCTTTATGTCGCCTGCAAAAAAACTGGTGTTTTTTATGTTGTTAATTTCTGAGTTTACCTTGGCATCCTCAATTGCCTCGGGTACATACTCAACACCCACAACGTGCTTTGCTTTTGCAGCAATAAAGTTTGCTATTGTTCCAGTGCCAGTGTAAAGGTCGTATACGTGCTCATCGGGCATGATATCTGCAAAATTGCGGGCAACCTTATAGAGTTCGTACGCTTGCTCGGAGTTGGTTTGGTAAAACGATTTTGGTCCAACCTTGAACTTAATGCCTTCCATCTCCTCAAGGATATGGTCTTTTCCGTGGAATAGTTCTAATTCTAGGTCGTTTATGGTGTCGTTTACCTTCTGGTTTACAACGTAAAACAGCGAAGTTATTTGTGGGAATTTAGTCTTTATAAAGTTGAGAAGTTCCTTTACTGAATCGTTGAAATCCTTTACCACTAAAATAACCATAACATCGCCAGTTGAGGCTGTGCGCACAATAATGTTACGGAGTAATCCCTCCTTGCTTCTTAAATTAAGGAATGGAAGGTTGTGCTTTGTCGCAAAATCTCTCACAGCCAGTCGAATTGAGTTCGATGGTTCGGGTTGCAAGTAGCAGTTTTTAACATCGAAAACTTTATCGAATTTTCCTGGGATATGATAACCCAGTGCAGGTTCTGGTTCAAACTCATTACCCGAGGCAATTTCCTCTTGGCTTAACCAGCGCGATTCTGAGAAAGTGAACTCTAACTTATTTCTATAGTGTGTGGTTTTTGCAGAACCTATAATTGGTGATATTTCTGGTAGTTCAACCTTTGCAATTCTGGTTAATTGGTCAACCACCTGTTTTTGTTTAAATTTCAGTTGTTCGCTGTATGGTAGGTTTTGCCACTTACATCCACCACACATCCCAAAATGCTCGCAGAAAGGCGTTGTTCTTAGTGGGGAGTACTCGCGGTAGTTTACCACGTAACCTTCAAGGTAACTTTTGCGCTTGTTGGTAATCTGAATATCAACAACATCCCCAGGAACGGCAAATGCCGTAAACAGAACCTTTTCGTTTACTCGTGCAAGTGCTTTTCCTTCTGCTGCTACATCCTCAATTCTGACATTCTCAATTACTGGATATTTTCCTCGTCTCCCCATGATAATTCTGTATCTTTGAACAAAGTATTAAATTATGATGTTTGATTATTTGTTTTGAGGTCAAAAGGTTAAGCAATTGTACTAACCGCTCAATTATCAACTAATCAGGCGCAAAGTTAGCAAAAGAAATGGACTCATTAACACATATTGTTTTAGGTGCGGCAATTGCAGAAACTACTACGGGAAAAAAGATTGGCAATAAGGCCCTTCTGATTGGTGCTATTGCAGGAAATATTCCCGATTTC
Source organism: Bacteroidota bacterium (assembly GCA_023406715.1). Taxonomy (GTDB): domain Bacteria; phylum Bacteroidota; class Bacteroidia; order Bacteroidales; family Tenuifilaceae; genus SB25. The sequence goes on from JAEXVC010000045.1 coordinate 33,029, forward strand.
GATTCTGTTATATCAGCCTTCTTAAATCCTCCCGATGCGTTACTATTTCATAGAGGGATAAGCCACTCGTTTTTTCTGCTTATTCTTTTAGCGCCTATCATCTCCTATTTGTTAAGTAAAATTGATAAAGATACTCGAATGCGTTATGCCGATTGGCTTTGGCTAATTGCACTGCCATGGCTATCGCATATTTTAGTTGATATTTTCAACACTTACGGAACAGGCGTGTTTGAGCCGTTTAATAGTGTTCGCCTATCGTACGATTCTGTTGCAATTGTTGATGTGTTTCTTTTAGCGGTAATGATACCTGTCTTTACTATTCTTTGGTTCATGAATAAGGGAAATGCGAAGCGGAGAGTTTTTGCATGGTTATCTATCTCTTTTCTGATACTCTATTTTGGATTATCGGTAGTGATTAAGGAAAGGGTGGAGTCAACAATCAAAAAGGAACTGGCTGTTAATAGAGTGGAGTATACCCGAATTCGTACAGCACCATTACCCTTAACCAATCTTATATGGATGGTTGTTGTTGAGGATAGTTCTTCATTTAAGGTTGAACAAAGGAATATTCTAAATAACAATAAACCATTGCTAAAAACAGATTTGGTTAAAAATCATCAATTATTGGATTCTTGTGATTATTACGAGGTAGATAAGATTAAAGAGTTTACTAAAGGATTTTATACTGTAGAGCAAACCGGCAATGGATTTGCGATATATGACATCAGGTATTCGAGCCTTGCAACGGAATATCCTAAGGCATATGTTTTCACTTTCAACTTAAAAAAAGAGGGTGATGCTGTTCAGTTAGGTAGAAGCCACCCAAAACGTAACTTAACCATTGAAAATATTAAGTTCTATTTCGGTAGATTATTAGAATAGGGTTTTGGGTTAAAAGAAAAGAGCTGGCACTAACCAGCTCTTTTGTTATTAAAATTCGCCTAGGTTTTAAATGTGAATAGCCTCGCCATAAGCAGCAGCAGCAGCTTCCATAACAGCTTCGCTCATGGTTGGGTGTGGGTGAATGCTCTTGATTAGTTCGTGGCCAGTAGTTTCTAGGTGACGGGCAACAACAAGCTCAGCAATCATTTCGGTTACGTTACCTCCAATCATGTGAGCACCTAGCAACTCACCATACTTAGCATCGAAGATAAGTTTTACAAAACCGTCGCGCATACCTGCGGCAGTTGCTTTACCCGATGCGGTGAATGGGAATTTACCCACTTTAATTTCGTAACCAGCATCCTTAGCAGCCTTCTCGGACATACCTACTGACGAAACTTCTGGCATTGTGTAGGTACAGCCAGGAATGTTTTTGTAATCAACTGGGTGCGGGTTTTGTCCTGCAATTTTCTCCACGCAAACAATTCCTTCTGCCGACGCAACGTGTGCTAATGCAGGGCCTTGAACAATATCGCCAATGGCGTAAACACCATCTACGTTGGTGCGAAAGAATTCATCAACTTTCACGCGACCTTTCTCTACAACAATACCTAACTCTTCCAGTCCAATATTTTCGATATTTGGAGCAATACCTACGGCTGATAGAACTATTTCTGCTTCAACAATTTCAACTCCTTTTTTAGTCTGAATGCTTACTTTGCAAAGATCGCCAGATGTATCAACAGATTCAACCGATGCCTCTGTTTTTACTGTTATGCCTGCTTTCTTAAATGCACGCTCAAGGGTTTTACTTACCTCCTCATCCTCAAGGGGAACAATGTTTGGCAAGTATTCAACCAAAGTAACTTTTGTTCCAATGGCATTGTAGAAATAGGCAAACTCGCTACCAATTGCGCCAGAACCAACCACAACCATCGATGCGGGTTGCTTTGGAAGTGTAAGCGCTTGGCGGTAGCCAATTACTTTAACACCATCCTGCTTAAGATTTGGAAGTTCGCGTGAGCGAGCACCCGTTGCAAGTATAATGTGCGATGCGCTATATTCCGATGTTGCTCCATCAGTTCCAGCAACAATTACTGTATGATTGTCCTTTAATTTTCCAAAACCATTAATTACAGTGATGTTATTTTTCTTGAAAAGGAACTGAATGCCCTTGCTCATGGCATCGGCAACACCGCGGCTACGTGAAATCATCTTCTCGAAATCAGGTTTTACATCGGCAGTAACCACACCATAATCGGTAGCATGCGATGCATATTCAAAAACCTGAGCGCTTTTTAGAAGTGCCTTTGTAGGAATACAGCCCCAGTTTAGGCAGATTCCCCCAAGGTTTTCTTTTTCCACAACAGCCACTTTCATGCCGAGTTGGCTTGCTCTAATAGCGGCCACATAACCACCAGGGCCACTTCCAATAACTATAAGGTCGAAGTTCATTTTATTAGATTTTTTTCAAAAATAGTATAACAATGCCGCATACCAAAATGTTGATATAAAAATAAAAAAGCCACCAATTTTGGTGGCTTTAATGCTATAACCAGAAGTGATATCCTACACTAATTGCAATTGGCAGAGGTTCTGATTTAAGTTCTATGCTTGGATTATCTTTAATAGCATCCATATCGTCTTGGTAATCTTTTGAGCGAACAGGAACAATTAGCTCCACATTCCAGTAACCCTTATTTTGAGGTCTAAATTCTATTCCTAAACTAAAACTTGGGCCATAGTAGGTTTTATCGAGTTCCGATGCCCCGCTTATTTTAATAACCGCATTGTATCCGTACATGGCGCTGATAGTTGGGCAAATTCTTTTGTCGGGTAGAATTCTATAAGTTCCACCAACATTATAACCTAGTCCTAATAGGTTATAGCCAAAACCCCCAAATAGAGCAAAATTTTTTGTAGGCACAAAACTGATTCTTCCGCCAAAGCCTCCGTAATCGAGACCCATTCCTAAACCAAGGTTAACCTTTGAAGGAGTACTATTTTCCTGAGCAAAAGAATTTACAGACAAAAAAGTTACAACAGCCGCAATTAGATAAAAATTTTTCATTGATTTAGTTTTTATTTTAAAGTGATATTAAATTTAAAAAACTTTTTTCAATAAATCAAAGTTCCTTCCAAATTAACGCAGCAGCACCAAGTACCGCAGCATTTTTATCCTGCAGGCCAGAGGTTAATAATTTTACCTTGCCTCTAAATACTGGGAACATATACTCTTCCATGTGTCGGCGAGTTGGGTCAAAAAGGAGCTCCCCGGCATTAGCTAAGCCACCAAAAAAGAATATGGCCTCTGGATTTAAAATAGCCACTAAATCGGCTAGGCGGGTACCAAGGATTAATCCAGTGTATTCAAAAGCAGCACGCGCAAGAGGGTCGCCTGTTTTGGCGGCTTCAGTAACCATTTTTGCCGATAATTTTTCAAAGGTGATATTGCGGAGCATGCTGGGCTGGTTAATGTCTGCGAGCATCTTAAATGCAGTTCTGCGGATTCCAGTTGCCGATGCATAGGTTTCCAAGCACCCACGCTTTCCGCAGCCACACTGGCGACCATCGATTTTTGCAACAACATGGCCAAATTCACCAGCAAAACCGTCGTGTCCAACAACTAGTTTGCCGTCAATAACAATGCCACTGCCTAAACCTGTGCCAAGTGTAATAACCACAAAGTTTTTCATCTCTTTTGCTGCGCCAAAAAGCATTTCGCCAAGAGCTGCAGCATTTGCATCGTTTGTAACAACGGATGGCACACCAGTATTAAGGGTTATTTCTTTACATAGAGGGAGGATGCCTTTCCAATCGAGGTTTGGAGCATCAACAATTGCGCCTAAGTTATACGATCCGTTTGGAGCACCTATGCCAACTCCTTTGAGGGTATATTCATGCTCTAGTTCAGTAAGCAACCGTTCTATTTCTGTTGAAATATTTTTAATGTAACCATCAAACGTAGTTTGGCACTTTGTTGGAATGGTATGTTCACTAAGAATTTGACCCGACTTAGTTACAATTCCAATAACAGTATTTGTCCCTCCAATATCTATTCCTGCTACAACTTCTTGCATATAAATATTTGTTGCTTTTTGATAACTAACAACTACTTTACCTCCTCGTAATCAACATAATCGCCCTCATTTCTGTCTATTATCTTTTTCTTTGAGGGCTGGGAAGTATAAGAATTGCTATTTTGGTAATGATTTGCAGCATTCTCGTTTACCCGTTTGAAAACCCTTTTCAACCAAAACTTAAGTAATAATCTTGAGATGAAACCAAGAATAAACAGCGCTAGGAAAAAATAGAACAAAAATTTTAAAAATGCTATCATAAATTTAATATAAATCTTCGTTTTTTGGAGCAACAAAGATAGCTATTAATTGAATTTCAAACTGAAAATATATGCATTGTTCATTCATCTCTTTTTAGAGGACTCAACCTTAACATAGATCAGGGATAGATTTAAACTCTCAATAAATTTTCACTCTATTTTGTAATATATCGTAAACTTTTGTTATTTTGCTTGTTAGAATCCGAACGATTATGCTACAAAAAGTTAGGTCATTATTGGGAATCATCCCTTTACTTCTACTTCCCTTAATTGGTTTTTCGCAGACTACCGAAAAGGATAGCTTAGTGGGGCTTCTCTCAAACACTAAAAATGAGGAGAAGTTGAAGATTCTATTTCAGCTTTCCGACTTGACGTCTGATTCCGAGGAGGGTGTTAAATATGCTAACGATGCTATTAGCCTGGCAAAAAAAATCAACGATAATGCTTTAGCCGATGCTTATGATAATCTTGGTTTGGTATACTACAACCAAATGCAGGATGTGATGGCGCTCGATTATTTCAAGAAATCCTTGGAAATAAGTCAAAAATCTAATTATAATCACGGTACGCTCAAAGCTTTAAATAGAATTGCTCAGATATACTATTATATAGACTCATTGAAAGAGTCCGAGAAATTTTCGCGTCAACTACTAGAAAAATCTATTGAGCTTGATAGCACAAAATACCAAGCAAATGCCCTTTTCCAGCTGGGAATGCTCCAGAAGGAAATCAACAAGGTCGACTCCGCTTTGTTTTATATGAATGGTGCGTTAGATATTTTCCTGAAAATTGAGAGTAAAGAGGATGTTGCTAGCGTGTACAATCAAATTGGCCAGCTGTACTATCAAATAGCTGACTACAAGAAATCTATCGAATATTATACCAGGGAGATTCAGATTAAGGAGTCGCTGAACTATCCTAAAGGTTTAGCCATAGCGTACTATAATTTTGGCAACACATTCACAAGTATTGGGAGTTATCAGCAAGCGTTGGAGCAATACCAGCGTGCGTTAAAAATATTTGAGGAGATAGAGTTTTCCGAGGGCATTGCCAATGCTTGTAACGGTATAGGAATGGTTTACGAAAACCTTTCGCAGAGCGATTTGGCGACAAAGGAAAACGAGACAAACTACAATAAGTCACTCGACTACTATCAGAGGGCTTTAACATTGTTCAAGCAAATGAGTTTGCGCGATGCCGAGGGGCGTTCTACCCAAAACATCGCCAATGTTTATTCAAGACTTGCTACCAATAAGTTTGTGGAGCAATTCGGCGAACAATGGGAAGATTCGCTTTACAAAATTAAGCAACGCGACATATTAGGAGCATTTTCTAATTCGCTGGAGTACTACAATCAGGCAATAAAAATTCTTACCGAAACCAATAACGAGGCTGAAATTGCAAAGGTTAATATCAACCTAGGAAGCACGTACAGCTGGGCTCGCGATTGGGCTAAAGCCGATTCCTACATTAGTAAAGGCTTGCAACTGGCCAGAAAGAATAACCTACAGTATGAAATTACTGCCGCACTTTATGCTTTGGGAGAGAGCCAGTTCCGTCAGCGTAACCTTGCTTCGGCTGAGGCAAATTTTATTGAATGCGCCAAACTCTCCTCTGAACTTGGGCTTAAAGCGACATTAAGATTTAGTTACCAGAAATTATCGGAGCTTTACGAACAGAAGGATAATACTGCTACAGCTTTCTTCTATTACAAAATGGCCACTAAAATTAAGGACGAATTATTCTCTGAGAAAAGCCAGAAGATAATCACCGAAATGCAGACCAAGTACGAAACAGAGAAGAAGGAGCAGGAGAATAAGTTATTAAAGAACGAGGCGGAGCTTCAGGAGTCCATTATTCAGCGCCAAAAGTTGATGATTATTGGCGCCATTGTTGGAGCAATCCTTATTCTGATGGTTGCATTGCTTATGTTTAAGATGTTCCGCGATAAGCAGAAAGCCAATCAAATTCTTGAGGAGAAGAACGAACTTATTACCAAGCAAAAGCAGGAGATTACCGATAGTATTAAGTATGCAAGCAGAATTCAGAATGCAGTGTTGCCTTCTACAGCTCTAATTAGCAGTTCAATACCTGAGCACTTTGTGCTATTTATGCCACGCGATATTGTTAGCGGTGACTTTTACTGGATGACCAAGAAGAACGAAAAGATTATTCTTGTAGCGGCCGACTGTACTGGTCATGGCGTTCCTGGTGCGTTTATGAGTATGCTTGGCGTTTCATTCCTGTATGAGATTGTAAATAAGGAAAATATACTTCAACCTTCGGAAATTCTTAACCGTTTGCGAAACCATATAAAAACTACCCTTTGCCAAACTGGTAAATTCGATGAGCAGAAGGATGGTATGGATATTTCGCTTTCGGTTATCGACAAGGATGAGATGAAGCTTGAATGGGCAGGAGCGTATAATCCTCTTTACCAAATTCGTAACGGTGAACTCATAGAATTTAAGGCCGATAAGATGCCTGTAGCCGTTCACCTTAACGACCACATGTCGTTTACAAACCATGAGGTTCAAATTCAACCTGGCGATTCGTTCTATATGTTCTCCGATGGTTATGCCGACCAGTTTGGCGGAAGCGATGCTCGTAAGTTTATGTCCAAGAAATTCAAGGAGCTCCTTGTGACCATTTACGATAAACCAATGGATGACCAAAAGAATATTTTACAATCGGCCCATTTCGACTGGAAGGGCGAGCACGAGCAGGTAGATGATATTCTAGTAGTAGGTTTTAGAATTTAGGATTCCATACCTCAAGGTCTTTTTCTCGGTATCGTTCTAACAGTTTTTCTGTCGATTCGCAGTTGGATAGGTTTAATCCTATTAGCAGACCCAGTTTTGTTGCCTCGTTTTCCACAGGCTCCCTTTTGTAGTGGTATTCGTTTGCGTAGTTTAGGTATTTGAGCAGCAAAAAGGCATCGAACCAGAGGAAAAATCTTTTACGGAACGATTTTAGATTTGCAGTGTTTCCCTTTACTTTTTGTATGGCCGAGGAGGCATCATTATCAAGTAAAAATTGAGAAGTTGGTATAGGAAGATTCTTTATAAAAGTTTGTACGGTCCTATCATCGTGCTCCCAGAGAGAATCTATCCCTGAAAAAAAAGGAATCAAATCTAGGAACGATTGGAGATTGTAGGTTCTTATTCCGCTATCTACATCCTCTAAATACTTTAACATTGCTCGTCCTGTTCCAAATGGAACACGGGTTGATGAACGCGGGGAGGGGATTATTTTAGTTGAATTTAACTCCCTAAAATTTCCATGAGGAATTATTTTTTGTAGAAAGTAAAAGTCCTCCCCTGCTTTATGCCTGTTCATTCCACCAAATTTTACATACGTACTGGCAGAGCTGGCCATCGATGAACCAATAGTGTGGTAAGAGAATGGGAATCCAATATACCTTGACGCCTGGTTGTAGTAACGCAGGTGAAGTTCGTAACCCGCAATTCCTTTATAAATTTCAGCGGGGTATTCTGTTCCAGAAATTGGATGTTCGTATTTTATAGAGCAAGCCGTAGTTTCGGGATTTTGTTTCCAAAGGCGTTCTAACTCTTCAAGGTAATTATCTGCACAAGTTGCATCGGCATCAAAACAGGCAACAACACCATTAGGATTTTCAATGCTAAATAACCTAAACGCAGCCTCATCCATTCCAATTTGACGGGCTAAGCCAACGCCAGCGTGTTTGTTCGGCATGTCAAAGGCTTTAATAGCGTAGAAGTTTAGCTTGTTGTTACCATGTTTATCGTTAAAGTCATTAACAAGTTGCGCTGATTTGTGGGACTGCTCAATAATTTCAAGTGAAGAATTTTCTGGATGGTTTACTACCACAATCACCTCTACGGAGCCATTGTAATTTTTACAATTTGCTAAGGATAAAAGTGATTTATCGAGTGAACTTTCGTTGAATGAAGGTATAACTACACATAGAGAGAGACTCTCAGAAGGGTTTTCTGAGATTTTTGGTTTGAAGTTTTTTTTGATAAAGTAATCTGGCATTGTCATTGCAAAAATCTACACTTTAGCGGAAATGCGAAACCCTTTCAGTTGGATGACCAAAAGAAAGGGTTTCGGGTTGGTTTAGGTTTAGTATAGGCGGGTTTATTTATTTTCTTTTGGACGATTTACAGAGTACTTTTCATTTAATCCCTTAACAACATCATTAGTAATATCCAATGCTGGATGTCCGTAAAGCATTGGGCCACCAAATGTACTGCTAAGAATAATGTGGTATCCTTTATCCTCGTTGTACTCTTTTAAAAACTCAGTGATGCTGTTCTGGATTTTGCGAAGTTTCACCTGCTCTTCTTCAGCCAATTGCATGCGCATCTCATCGCGTAAACGGTAAAGTTCTTGCTCCTTATTGGCTAAGGTTGTTTGTAGTTGTTGAGCCTCAGAGCGAGTTACTAGCCCTTTTTGAACTTTATCTTGAAAATCCATTGCTTCCTTTTCAAATGTTCTAGATTTTGCGTTTAGTTCGGCCTCAAGTTTACGGCTGTTAACTTCCAATTCCTTACGCATATCAAAGTACATATCGTAACTGTTAAGAACAGTGTCAACATTAACCCAAGCAGCAGTGAAGTTTGCGGAAAGTTCAGTACTTGTTTCTGTTTTTCCATTACTTGCCACAGTGCTTTTCCCAGATTTTGAGGTAAAGTGAAGAACAAATAATGCAACTACTGCCAGTGCTAAAACGATGTTGAAAATAAGAGTAAATTTTTTCATTATATGTGTTGTTAGAATTATTAACTCACAGTTGATTAAGTTTAAAAATACTAATAAAAATCAAAGGTTCAAATCAAACATTCGCAAATATATATGAAAATACTACACCTTAAACTTTTTTAATAATTATTTTGAGTTTGATACCTACTCCAGTAATCCTTTATCCCTAAAAAGTAGCAGTATGGATGAAAATGGCACAATAACGTATTTTTCTTTATTGAACTCAACCTCCACAGAGTTCTCGTGGAGATAAACTGCCATATCGCCAATGCTTGCTTGGAGAGGAAAATACCTTGGGTGTTCTTTTTTCTTCCATGGTTCGTCGGTTTCGGTTACTGTTGGAATTGGATAACCTGGGCCAACCTTTATTACATACCCACAGTGTGCTTTCTGTTTCTCCTGTATACCAGGCGGAAGCAGCAATCCAGTTTTGGTTCTTTCATCCGGATTTTTGGGTTTAATTAAAACCCTATCGCCAACAACAATTAGACTATCAAAATCTTTAGGGTCAAAAGAAAGTGACATGGTTTTTGTTTTTTGTACACGAAAATAGTTGTTTGTCGTCAATTAGCATCATTCTATCCCAAAATTGTTGACAGTATTGTGTTTATAGTTTAAATTACATCGATTTTTCTTATTGAGTTTTCCATGAATACCGAAATTTTCTTCGAATCACTATATGCCCAGTGCTCATATATTCCAGAATATAAGTCTGTAATGGTTGTTTGGAGCGGAAAACAAACCAATCAGGAGTATAAAAAAGCCATACTGGAGTGCCTTGAGTTCCAGAAAAACGCTAAAACACCCATTATTAACTACATTTCCGATATTCGCAAGCAATCAATAGTCGACCCAGAGGCTCGAAAGTGGTTTGAGAATATTGCATTACCAAAGGCTGTTAGCCATGGGTTAAAGCGAGCTGCTGTTATTTTGGACTCAAATGCTTTTAAGAAGTACCATTTTGATATGATTTATCAGGTTGTTGGTGTTTACAAATTGCCGTTGAAGCATTTTGGTAACTTGGAGGATACCCTTCAATGGTTTTCTTCTTTTAATGATATATAATAGTTATTCATCCCGTCGCACAGTACTTGGCGAAAATGCAGGTAAACAAACAGCAATATACTCAGCTCCGCCTTCGTAGGGGGAACTATACTGTACCCATTCATTGGCTGGAGCAAGCATCGCTTGTCCTTCCTTAATGTCCATCTCCTCGGATTTAGTTTTCACCCGAAGAGTACCTTTTAGTACAACCGTGTACTCGTTAAACTCTGGTGTTTGGCCTGGCTCAACCCATCCTGCAGGGCTTTTCATCCTGGCTATTGACACTTCCGATGTTTGGCTGTTCACTCTACCAATGAACTCTTCAATTAACTTGGGTTTATTTCCAGCGGCCTCAATTACCGTAGGTTTATCAATTTTTATTGCCATAATTTAATCTTTTTGTTCTAAGTAAAATTAATAGAATAGTTGCAATAACAATTATTGCTGTAACAACAAGACTTCCTTCCAGTCCAAAGCCACCACCAGTAATTAGTTTGTTGCCCTCAAAGTTGGTCTGCATAAGGGTTTCGCCAGTTAGTTTGTTGCCGCTAACCTGAACGCCGTATATACTATTCATGGTAAAGTTCCATGCACTGTGGAATCCGCAAGCACCCCAAAGATTTTCGTCGTAAAGAGCCAATATTGCCAAGAAAATTCCTATCAAAAAAAGATTTACAATTGCAACCACGTTCAGATTTGGGTTTGCTGCATGTAACAGAGTAAAAATCAATGTTGATAGTACAATACCCAGCCAGGGCCAGTGCCTAACGGCAATACTCTGCATAAACCAACCC
>JAEXVC010000071.1 GCA_023406715.1 Bacteroidota bacterium
CCACTACCCAATGCAACTTGCTTATAGAATTCTTTAGCATCAAACACTGCACCTTCTCGAGTATCGACTCCTGGAAGCGACCAAATATTACCTGCATCAAAGAATAGGGCTCCCTCTAATTGCCAGAATATTTTAAACCGATATTCAAGATTAGCCTCCAACTTTATATCAGCAGTTCTATTGGGGTACGATTCTCCTGTAGCAAAGTAGGATCCAGGGCCAAGCGCTCTTGCTTGCCAAGCTCTTACGCCGTTGGCACCACCAGAAAAGTACATTTTCTCAAATGGAAGAGCTCTAGAGTTTCCGTAAGGATATCCTAATCCTGCAAAAATTCTATAAACAAAAGTATTGTTTTTATCTACAACCTGATGATATGTTAAGTTAACATCTGAACGCACAAACTGCGAAAAACTCGTATTTAATAATTGAAATGAGCCATCGGCAGCTTTAGGTCTACCAAATGTAGAACTTGCCAATGAAAGAATATTTCCGGACAACTCTATATTGTACCGAATATATGTGTAACTAGAGGCCTTCTGAACATTCTGATTGTTAAAAGTAATGCCATAACTCGAAACGGTAACCAGTTGATTTATATAACTATACTTCAGAAATGTGCTCTCTATTTGCTGTTGGAATGCATCGCTAATGCGTGGAATCTGTATTGCATTAATCTCAATGGGGTTAAAGTTTTGAGTAATAAATCTTGAACTCTTCCAATTATAGCCAAATATTAAACTTGCAATTGTTCGAGTGTAATCCGGACGACGCTGAAAACTATACGAAGCTGTTATCTGAGTTTTTACTGCATTACGAATAAATAAATCATTTGAAGAAAATGGACCTAAGAACTTTGGTATGCTCAACCCAAGCGAACCGCCAACCTCTAGCGTATTGTTTAGATTAATTTTTTGTTGAGCAGACTCTACCATTCCCCTCAATTTAATATCAAACACCTCTGCTCCTTTAAATAAATTCTTATGTTGATAGTTAAAGTTACCTTCAGCACCTAAAGACCCGGTTGTATTTGTACCAACTAACTCTACCTGATAACTTTGAAGAGTATTCTGTGATAGCTGAATATGGCAATCCAAATAACCAAAAAGTAAGGAGTCTGAATCACTATTCTGCTCCTCAAATAAGTTGACCTTTAAAGAATCGGGAATCTCCACATTCTCAGTAAAACTTATATTTACAAATTTGTAAAGCTTAAGTAAGTTTAAATTATTCTGCGATCTTGAAACAATATCGTTAGAATACACAATGCCCGGACGAATAGCATTTGCATTGTGTATAACATTTAACTTTATACCAGGATCCCCAAGGAAAATATATTGAACGCCATTGTATTCAACAGTATCCAGTGTTGAGTTCTGACTTCCAGATATGAATTGAATTGGATCGTAATTTGGATAAATAAATACCTTTTTTACTTTATACCGTTTAAAATTTGTTGCGATTCTCTTTCCATCTTTATCAACTTGTGAAGGATTTCGAATCATAAGAAGAACATCAACCTTGTGATCATCAACACTTGTATCGGCAGAGAATGTAATAAAATCTTTACTAAAGTTATAAAAACCACTATTTCGTAAATATGATTCTAACCTTAAACGTTCATTCTGCAATATATCAGTATCAAAAAGTTGTTTTGATGTTATTATACAGTTTGCTGAATCACCCTTAACCAACCGCCGAATTACAGTATCTTCAATACTATAACTTAGATTCTTAACCCTATAGGGGAAATTTGGGTTAATTCGATACAACACATTGGCCTTCTTGCCATAAAATACAATTGAGTCAGTTACGGCAGCGTTGTAATAACCTTTACTTCTAAGATAAAGTAATACATTTTGAGCTCCTTCTTGAATAAGATTTGTATCTAAAATAGTGGGCTCCTCCCCTATTGTTTTCAACCATTTATTAACTCCATTAAACTTGTAAGGACTTGCTAAATTGTAAAGTCTTAAATGAAATCGAAAACCCAAAATCTCTTTATTCGGATGCTGCTTAAGGTATGAGTTTAAATCGCTTTCCTTTACGGCTTTTGAGTCTACTTTTATTTCAGACTTGTTTAATAAGTGTTTACCCTCTGGAACATTACGAGTTATACTACACGATGCGAACAACATTAACCCTAAAAAGAATAAAGGGAGACGAATAATCTTAGTTCTATCACCAAATCTTAGAGTTAAAAAATTCAATATCATAGTTTTAGCATACCAAAAACGGAGTTGTAAGATAGGAAAACCTTTTGAAACAGCCATTGATGAATTTTATATTTTATAGCAATGATTTACGAATGAATGGAATAAGACGATAAAAAGAAAATCTTGTTGGTTGAAAACCGACAAAAGCTATACCAATAAAAAAATCGACTCCTACACTAGGAGTCGATTTAGCAAACTTAGGGTTAGATAAATTAGCGAACCTCAAATCTAATCTCATTCAAAGCCTTAATAGCCCTATCGGAGAAAAAATCGCATGCTGGGAATACCTTGTAACGTCCGCCCTCCATATTTTTTGATTCATCAATTAGTAGAAACTCTTGCTGATCATTTCTATTGAAAAGTTCAGAATATGTAACAGACATTCTATATCCATCCAAAGCAACAACAGTAAATAACCCTTTTTGAATATTATGCTTTGATAATGGATAGGCTAAATGTAAAATGTCCTTTAAATAATACCCAGTAAATGGAGTTGTGCTATGGATACCGCGCCCACGTCCATAAAAAATTGTGTTGAACGTTACTGGCGATAAACTTTTTGGTATGTTCAAGGAAGTTTCGTTACCTGCTACATCCAAGACTTTTACTTTATCGGAGAATAATGGTTTAATCTCTCTATCAATTTTAAAAGAAGCGTCTAACGATCGAACAGTTATTCGTGTTGGGTTAGAGATGTTACGCTCGGTTAACAAATCGTTTCCAACAACCAACTTAGAGGCCTCTGGTAAAGGCCATAGCTCCTTGGTTTTACTTGGAACAATCCGCATAACAGCGTTGGCAATAATAATCTTATGCAGATTATTTGGGTAGTATAGTTCACCCCATGAGAAAACTACCTTCTCGCCGGCATCGTTGCTAACCTCAATATATAAATCGATAATTGGAGGAAAAACATCGGCATTCTTCTTCTGAATTTTTACGGTGTTGAGAATATCGAAAAGAGAATAACCATCGTAACGATATGCTCCGATGAATTTATTAGTACCATCAGCATTAAGCAATGCCTCCTTAACAATTACGGAGTGAATTGGCAGCTTGCCAAAATCAACAGTATCTGGATTTGCGATTTCGCCATCAACAACCAACTGAACCATTGGCAACCGCAAAACTGGTTCGTTATCGTAAAAGTTATTAGTTTGCTCTAGGGAATCGACTATTGGTGTTTGAGCAATATTGTTCGATTCTTTATTCTGATTGCAACTCCAAGCAATCAATAGTAAAATTGGAATAAATATTTTTTTCATTTTTGTCTTATTAAGTCAAGTTATATTAAAATTTAGCACCAATACTAGCAATTATAAATCGGCCCGGGCCAACGGCTCCTTTGCTATCGTAAACTTGTTTATCAAGAATATTCTGCACACTAAGCGAGGTAGTTATTGACTGAAGAAACTCCCTGCTCACCTTTAAATCTACTGTAATTGTTGATGGGTATACGTTTGAACGCACTATTTCGTCATATACATTTTGATCGTTGACGAACATCTCGCCAACATACTTGAAGGTTATACCCAAATTAACAATTTCTTTATTCTGAAAAATTGCCCCAAACGCTAAAGAATGCTTGGAAACATCTGTCAGATATTTTCCAGACAAATCAACAGGATCACCAGCATAAAGAGGTTTGTAATCCGATATTTTTGGGATACTATAAGCGTAGTTACCAAAAACATTCAAATACCTAAATGGACTTGCCGTAAAATCAAACTCAAGTCCATAAATCCTAACATCGGAAATATTTGAACGAATCATTATTGGCCGATCGCCAAATCCCATATCAATGCTATCGCCAGTGGAAACGTAGTACAGAAAATCAGTACCCTTTGAGTAAAATATGCTAGATGATAGTTTTAACCAATTGATAGGTCGATAGTCAGCACCTACCTCAAAGTTGTCCAAGTATTCGGGCTTAAGGTTTGGATTTGCCACCTTAAATCCCCCACGAACACGACCTGAACGGCATAAATCATCAAGAACAGAAGGACGGAAGCCTCGGCTATAAGTGGCGTAAAATCTTAATTCATCGTTGGGCTTATAGTGTATAGAAACGCGTGGGCTCAGAGCCCCCCATTCTACATCATCAATTCCTGAAAACTGGTACTGATCCATAAAAACTGTTTCGGAAGATGGATTGTGAATAATAAATGCTCCATCGTAAAAACGTGCAAAATCGTAACGCAACCCAAGCAGAACTTTCACTTTATCGTTAAAAGTAGAAATCTCATCCTGTAAATAAACGCCATAGAAATCCATTTTTCCTCGATTGTCTACCTTATCGGTTGATGTGTAGTAAATATCAGAAGCATCAACAGCACCTATTCTTACATCATATCCGGCAGTTAAGGTATGTTTCTTGATTTTATAATCAAAAGAAGACATTAGGCCGTAATCGGTTCTTACGGACAGTACGTTATACCATGTATAATCATCCTTAAACCACTCGTTAACCTTTTTATAACTTTCCTGTAAGTAAAAAAGCGATACATTCCAACCATATCTATTGCCTGAGCCTTTTACCGTTGAACGAACTTGATATGTATCATGGTCGGTTGTATTCCCTTCTGGTTGATAGACTTTTTCGCCAGTTCCACGCATATCATCGTAATAGGTAAAGTCTACTTCTGCATTAATTTTATTGCCTTTTGCAAAACCAGTCTTTAGGTTTACCGATTTCTCATTAAATGTTGACTTTACAATAAATGGATTTGCCAGTTGATCTGCCTCCGATTGGGTAATATAACCATCACTCTTCCTATAGTTAGCGTTGGTTGACCAGTAAAAGTATTTTAAAGAGTCTCCCCCAACTCTTCCAGCCAATCGAGCCTTAACACCCTGCGTATTATAGGTTCCGTAATCAATGCTTGCATTCCCCTCCAGTTTTTTTAAAGGTCGTCTGTTTACAACATTAATAACCCCACCCATTGCATTT
>JAEXVC010000257.1 GCA_023406715.1 Bacteroidota bacterium
ATCATTGGCTACATTAACTCCAAAGAACTCTTTAAAAATCCCGAAAGCATTCAATCAAAGCTCATTAAGATTGATTTTATCCCCGAAACCATGAAGGCGAACAAAGTACTTGCATTGTTTATTAAAGAACATAAAAGCATCGCGGTCGTTGTTGATGAGTTCGGGGGAACGGCAGGGTTGGTTACCATAGAGGATATAATTGAAGAAATTATTGGGGAAATTGATGACGAACACGATAAAAATGAATTTGTAGAAAAACAAATTAATGAGAATGAGTTCATCCTGTCTGGTCGACTTGAAATAAAACATCTCAACGAAACCTACAACCTAAACATACCAGAATCGGACGAATATGAAACATTGGCAGGATTTATACTGTTCCAGTACCAAAACATTCCAAAACCCAATGAAATTATTATTCTAGCTGATTATACAATTCGAATATTAAGAATGAATGAAACACGAATTGAGTTAATTCAACTCACAAAACAGTAATTTAGCTGCAATTTCAATACATATATTAATTTTCGATAAGCATTTTTTGACTTTATATCAAAAGAATGAAAAATAAATTGACGCATTAAATGCGACAAAATTGAAAATTACTATATTCGTAGCTCGAAAAAAATTAAAACATAGATAAATAAATAATCATTTAAATGGCAACACTAGAGAAAATTAGAAACCGCGCAGGAATATTAATTGCCGTGGTAATTGGGTTAGCACTTTTCGCTTTTATACTCCAAGATGTAGTAAGTTCAAGTGGATCATTGTTTAACAGGGCACAAATGGAAGTGGCAGAAGTTGCAGGCACATCTATTCCATACGAACTGTTTCAAGCAAAAATAGATGAGAATGAAAATCTACAAAAACTTTTCTCTCAGCAAATTTCACTTGATGAGCAAACTCAAATTCAAATTCGAGAAAGAGTTTGGCAGGACATTGTTCGTAGTAATATAATGCAACCAGAATACAAAAAACTTGGTATTGAAATCCACGAAAATGAATTGTTGGATATGGTTCAGGGAAATCACATCCACCCAATAATTCAACAACAATTTGGAGATCCTCAAACGGGTGTAGTAAACAAGGAATACATCGGTATGATTTTAAAAAATCTCGATAACGATCCAAGAGCAAGAACCTACTGGATGTACATAGAGCAAGAAGTAATTAAGGATAGAATGTTTACAAAGTACCTTAATTTAATTAGGAAAGGATTATCCGTAACTTCTTTACAAACCAAGCGAAGCATTGCAGACAGAACCACTAAGGTAAACTTTGATTACGCTTTAGTTCCATACAGTTCAATATCGGACTCTACAATTAAGGTAACCAATAGCGACCTAAAAGATTACTACAATGCACATCAAAACGATTACAAACAACAAGCTTCACGCGATGTAGAGTATATCGTTTTCCCTATTAAAGCATCCGAGGAGGACATTAAGACTACAGAGGAGTGGATAAATAATGCTAAAAATGAGTTCATTGCGTCAACAGAACCTAAACAATTTGTTGGTTTAAAATCCGATAGTCCTTTTGATGCTAAATACTATAACGCCTCTGAACTTAAAGAGTTTGGAACTTGGGCTTTAAGTACAAACGTGGGCGATGTTATGGGTCCAATATTTGACGGAAATTCTTACAAAATAGCCCGATTGCTAGATGTTAAAATGATGCCTGACTCTGTTAAGGCTCGCCATATCCTTATAGCACCTAAAGGACAAAATCAGCAAGACTATACCTCAGCTAAAATAAAAGCAGACAGCCTTCTGAATGTATTAAAAAGAGGAGGTAACTGGAATATTATTGCAAATCAATATTCTGACGATCCTGGTTCTAAAGAAAAGGGTGGTGATTTAGGCTGGTATCCAAGTGGCGTTATGGAAGGCAATTTCGATGAAGCAAGCTTTAATAACAAAAAAGGAGAAATTAAGATTGTTGAAACGAGATATGGTTTCCATATTCTTGAAGTAATGGACAGAGGCAAAGAGACTAAAAAAGCCCAACTTGCTATTTTAGAACGCAAAGTTGCCCCCAGCTCTCATACAACTCAAGCAATATATGCTAAAGCAGCAGAATTTGCCGGATTAAATAAAACTTACGAAAAATTCCATTCTGCAGCAAACACCAATAATCTTACTAAACGCATTGCTAACAATCTTTTGCAAAACGACAGAAACATAGCCGGACTAGAGTCTCCTAGAGAACTTGTACGTTGGGCTTTCCGCTCAAAGAAAGGTGAAGTTTCAACTGTTTTCGAGTTTGGCGATATGTATGTTGTTGCTGCACTAACCCAAGTACACGAAGAAGGTATTGCACCTCTCGAGCAGGTGACTGATGATGTAAAGGTTAAGGCTATTAGAGAAAAGAAAGCAGCTATTCTTGCTGAAAAAGCAAAAAACGCAATGAAATCGAACAACATTAATGACGTGGCCAGAAACTTAAACACCACTGTTGCCCGTGCAGAAAACGTTTCATTCAGCTCATATACACTACCTTCGGCAGGAATTGAACCAAACGTAATTGGAACAGCAACATCAAGTGTAGAGGGTAAAGTAGTTGGTCCTGTTAAAGGGAATAATGGAATTTATGTTTTAGCAGTAATATCGTCAGCAAAAGAAGATGGAGATGTAATTTCGGAACAATTCCGTTTAAATAACATGTATCAGTCTAGAGCATACTACGAGGCATATGAGGCGCTAAAAACTAATGCAAACATCGTTGATAAACGTTATAATTTCTATTAATACTATTTTTTTTATGAAAAGGGGAATGTTTCATTCCCCTTTTTGTTTTTAATAAAACCCATTAAAAATTGACCTATTTGAAATAAATTTTTAACTTTCAACCATAAATCTCTTTTACAAAGGGTTAATTTAAAATTTTTATGATGAAAATTCGAAAAATTAAAATTTGGCAAAGTCTGGCTTTACTTATACCTATTGGACTTTCGGGTTGCTATGATTTCTCTAAACTAGAGAACATATCAATTGATCCTGTAGAGCCTGTAGTGGTTGTTCCGGTTATTAAATCAACCATTTCTTTTAAGGATTTGGTAGAACGGAACGATGCAAACACTTTTGTATATCAAAAACCAGGCGACACTCAACTATATATTGCATTCAGAGACACATTAGATATTGGCGATGCGGCTTCGCAATTCACAATCTCTCCCATTGCAATCGTCAAGAACTACCAGTTTTCCTCAGGTGAAATACCAGCATCAGTTCCTGCTGGCCAAACAATTGGGCCATTAGCTAAAAATTTCACTGAGGCATACTCATCTATGCCCACTTCTGAAATTAAAAGTATTGTTCTATCACAGGGTTCTTTAAGTTATAGGATTACCAATAATTTTAGTCAATTTTTCATAGTAGCAGGAAGTACTATTACCATAACTTCACTTAAGAATCCTCAAGGACAACCTTATGTTATAACTATCCCACAGGATAGGGCTCCTGGACAGGATGTTTCTGCCTCAAACATTGACATTTCTGGTGACTCTATCGACCTATTCAACACAACCTATAACACATTTGCCCTTTCGGCCAATATTACATTTCGCTCAGTTGATGGAAGCCAAATGACAACGGGCGATAATATTTCCATAGAGATTTCCCTAAACAATATTGACTACACTTACATTCAGGGAAAAATAAACAAAGATATCACTGTTGGTGATTACGATTACAAGGTGGATTTATTCCGATCAACCTATGTGGCAGATCAACACTTTGACGATCCCCGTTTAACATTTAAAATATTTAATAGTTACGGAATACCTGTGTTCTTCAATATTAACCAATTTGAAGCCAGCAATACTCAATCAACAGAAACGCTTCTTGTTACAAATTCTGGTGTGCCAACAGCAAATACCTTGAAAATTGGTTCACCGAACCAACTGAGCCGTGTAGAGTCAATGGGAGGTTTGCCGGTTAAAGATTCATTAGTTTTAAACAAGAGTAACTCTAATATTGATGTTGCCTTCGATCTTGCACCAAACCAATTCAAACTTCAATCCGGAATAACATTAGGTGATGCATCAAATAATCACGATTACTTTGTGGCAAAGGACTCTAAACTAAGTATTGCTTCGGAAATAGAATTGCCGCTTATTGGCTGGGTAGAAACCAATCAAATAAACGACACAATCGTTGATATTGAATTACCCGACTTAGAAAGTGAGCTCAACCTAAAAGAAGGTGACTCCTTAAAAGTAACTATAAAGTTTCGTTTTAGAAATGGGATTCCGCTCAACACCTATTTCCAAGCTTATTTCTTAAACGATTTAAACCAAGAACTAACAAAACTCTATACTGATGAAAATTGGTTAATTAAAAGTGCGGCCGTTGATCCTACCTCTGGCAAAGTTACCAATCCAACCATAAACTATTCCGAGGTAGTAATTAACCGAAGTAAGTATAACCTCATTAAGGATGCTACAAAGATTGTACTCCAGTACCGTTTCAAAACTGGTGGCAATTCAGGTCAAGCCGTAGTAATTGAGGATACTAGTTTTATTGATATTCAAATGAGTATGATAGCCGTTGCAAAAGTAAATCTTGAATAACTTAAAATTACCTGCAACAATCCTATACATTGAAAATACCATGCAAATGAGAAAAATTATCTGTTACATATTTATAACACTGATTGGATTTAAAGCATCTGCCCAATCTGAGTTAACGCTACCTTTTATGAGGGATATTTTTCAAAGTTCATACATTAACCCCTCTATTACCCCGGAACACACTTTTAGTCTTGGATTTCCTGGAAATTCAGTTTATGGACAATTTATCACAAACGGTTTTGTAATTAACAACATAGCTGAGTTTCGCAACGATACAATGCACGTTGATCCCAATAAACTTCTAGATGAACTTAAGGATAACAACATGCTATTTGTAGGTCAAAATGTTGATATATTCCACCTGCGAACAAAAATACAGAATGGCTATTACTGGTTTGCTATCCGACAAAACCTTAATGCAACATTTAACTATCCAAAAGATTTAGTAGGACTTGCATTGCAAGGAAACGCTGCATACGTTGGAAGTTCACTGGATTTCTCGAATTTAAAAGTTGATGTTTCGCTATATAATGAGTACAGTTTTGGAATGATGAAAGAATTCCCCAAATGGAGCTTTGGCGGAAGAATTAGTTTATTACAAGGATTAAGCAATGTACGATTCGATCCTGAAGTGTTAAACATAGAGATTGATACCGCCATGTATGGCCATTACGGGCATGCCGATGCTAAACTATATACCGCAGGAATACCAAGGAATAGTGCAGGAGACCCTAGTATCGACCATGTTGATGATATGAATTGGATAACTAACTATTTTACAAATTTCAAAAATAAGGGTTTTGCTCTAAGCGGAGGGGTTACTTACAAATACGATGATAGAACAAGACTTTCCTTCTCCTTTTACGACTTAGGTTTTATCAACTGGAAAGATAGCGTTCAAACCTATACCCTTAAAGGAGAAACGGACTTCAATGGATTAGATATGGTGGCTGAATGGCTTTATGGTGGAAGCGTTGATGTTGATTCCTTATTGCAAGCAATGGAGGATGATTTTACTAGAGATACCATTTATTCCTCATACCGCACCTGGCTTCACCCAAAATTCAACTTAACAGCCAGTTATGACTTGGCTAGGAGAACATCTCTAGGATTCTCATTTACGGGAGTATACAATAGTAAATTCTACCCTGCGTTAACATTTGGATTACAACAGGGTATTGGCCGTTGGTTTAATATAATAGCAACAGCATCGCTAAATCAAAGATCGTTTAACAATCTGGGTTTTGGATTTATGATAAAACCTGGCCCCACACAGATTTTTATTGTTGCAGACAACCTATACCCAGCAATTAATCCGTTATATACTACCAATGTCAACTTTAGATTTGGTATGAACTGGGTATTTGGACGAGTTAAACAACCAGAGGGAATGCCTTACAGATAAAAATTCAAGGTTGAATTAAATAATATCACCAATGAAAAATGCAATTTTAAGGACTTTAATAGTACTCGCCATAATAGTAAATGCTTTGAGCATTGTAACTGCTCAAACATCATTTTTGCCAGCAAATTTAGGTACATCTGTCAACTCTGAGTACCCTGAAATTAACCCAATTTTACATCCCGATGGGAAAATATTATACTTCTCCAGAGCAAATCATCCAGAAAATAGATTTGGCGGGGTAAATAGTCAGGATATATGGTACTCCGTGCTAAACGAAGATGGAACCTGGACTGAAGCAAAACGATTATCAAACTCCATAAACATTGGTCGCTACAATGCTATATTAGGAATACTCGACGATGGAAATACATTCCTTATTAACGGGAAGTACTCAAAAAATGGCAAATACTGGATTGACAGGGGGCTTTCGTTAATTGAAAGAACTGATAGCGAAAACTGGGGAAAACCCATATCTCTTAATATAGCAGGCTATACCCGACAGAATAGAGGTAAAGCTACCACGGCATATATCACACCAGATAAAAAATACATTATCCTTTCGTACAGCAAGCGTAGCAATAAAAAGGATAATGCGCTTTATATTGCAATAAAGAAGGATAACGATAAGTACGCCAAGCCTCAAGAACTTAATTTTGTTGGCAAAGATAATGGTGATAGCTACGAAGCACCATTTCTATCGGCCGACGGGAAAGCTCTCTACTTTAGCTGCAAGGTGAAAGGTAACTATAACTTATATGTAAGCAACAGAACCGACGACACATACAAGAACTGGTCGTTACCCATTCCTTTGAGCGATACAATAAACACCTCTGGCTGGGAAAACTACTACAGATTAAATAAAAAGGAGAATTGGGCTTACTTTTGCTCCGATTCTGGAACCATTGGAAAATCTGATATATTCAAGGTTAAAATCTTCGAAGATAACCCTAATGTTAAACTTACAGGATTAATTCTAAGTAAGGCCGATGAAAAACTTATGCTTGCCGATACTAACTATAGGATTACTTTTAATGGCAACGAGGTGGCTGGACTTAAAATAGATAAAGCATCGGCATCGTATGAGGTCTTGCTGCCTTTTGGTCAGAATTACATCATAAAACCGGAATTGCAAAACTGGGTTGGCGTAGTTGACTCCCTTGATGCTACCAATATCAAGGAATATACCGAAATGAATAAAAACTTATACTTTGAGTCAATCCCCTACGTAAAAATATTTGGTAAGATTATTAATACACGCACAAACTTACCTATATCGCTCGAAAATAACCCCAAAATATTAATCAATAACCTGCTTTCCGACTCTGTTAAATATGGAACCGAAATTGCCGAGTATAAGGCTATTCTTCCTTTGGGTAGCAAATACATAATAAATGCAAAAGTACCAAATTTCATTAGCAAGGCCGATACTGTTGATGTAACAACTGCAATATCATACACCGAAAAAGAGGTGAACTTTTACATTCAATCTGTTCCTTGGATTGAGGTAAAAGGTACTGCACTCGATAACAACACTTTCACACCTATAATTGGAGCATCACTCCCAATGCTTGTTGTGAACGGTAATCCTATCGATACGGTTGTTATTGACCCAGTTAACGGCTCATTTACCATTCGCTTACCTTACGGATTTAAGTACACCACAGCAATTGCATCAAAGGATTATATCTCTTTGAATAATGAACTAGACTTGACAGGATACGTTGAGTATGCCAAGGTTGCCCACAACGTATTTGCAGAGCGCAAGGATGCCAATATGGCTATACTTAGCGGAAACATTATCAATATAAAAACTGATAAGCCATTAACGTCGGACGTTCCAGTTAAGTTGAAAGTAAATGGGGTTGAGACCATGGGATTCCGTTACGATTCATCAAATGCATCGTATACGCTTAAACTTCCAGTTGGAGTCTCGTATGATATTCTTCCTTCGGTTAAAAACTTCTACAACAAGTACGAACAAGTTGATTTAACTAAGGTTAAGAAAGGAACAAAAATTGCCAAGAATTTCTACGTTACACCTATAGAGGTTGGACAAACCGTAAATATCGACTTTATTTACTTTGAAACAGGAAAATCTAAGTTAAAGCCCACATCGTTCCGCTCGTTGAATGCTTTGGTGGAATTCCTGAACGAGTATCCGAACGTTATGGTAGAAATTAGTGGACATACCGATAATACAGGCTCACCCGTTGTTAACCAAAAGATATCCGAACAGCGAGCAAAATCTGTTGCCGACTATGTAATATCCCAGGGAGTTGCCAAGGACAGAATTGTATCGAAAGGATATAGCTCTAAGAAACCGAAAGCTTCTAATGCCACTGCAAAAGGTAGAGCTGAAAATAGAAGGGTTGAATTTACAATTATTGATATTTAGAGATAAGAAAAAGGGTGTCGGAAAAATCTGACACCCTTTCTCTTTATAAAGACTGACTAGAATCGCATACCCAAACTAAAACCTGGGTACATTTTTACATTCGTTTCGTTATCGTATGTTTTATCGAATGTGCTCCAAGGAGCATAATCCGAATCTACAATACTTCCGCTCTTATCAGTTATATCCGATACAAGTACATTCCACGATGGGCCACCAAAGATTGTAAGATTATCGGATATCTGAACCGAAACTAGGGCATTAATTCTATTGTGAAGGTTTAACCTATTGGTGTACCACTCATCCTCATTAACCTGATAACAGGTTGCCTCAAAGTTCAAGTCAATTTTCCCTTTAACTGGCACAATTGTTCCAATACCATAGCCCCATCCCCAGTAAATATTCTCGTTCCGAGTTGCAGCACCAACCGAGATAATGT
>JAEXVC010000091.1 GCA_023406715.1 Bacteroidota bacterium
TGATATCTACTCCAAGTATTTGGATGAGAATAACGACAAACGATGGAGAATTGAACACTCGCAAATTGTTGATCCGCAAGATATGCCCTGTTACGGAAAGTACAATATTATTCCATCAATCCAAACCACTCACGCAACATCGGATATGGATTGGGCCGACGAGCGTTTGAGCGATAGAATCAAGTATGCATACGCATATCAGGAATTGCTTCAGCAAAATGGTTGGTTACCTAACGGAAGCGATTTTCCTATTGAGCATATAAATCCACTTTACGGATTTTACTCCGGTGTAGCACGGCAACATTTCAACGGCGAACCCAAGGACGGATTCCAAATGGAAAATGCTCTTACTCGCGAGCAAGCGCTCCGCGCTATGACAATTTGGGCTGCAAAATCGGCTTTTGAGGAAAATATGAAGGGTAGCCTTGAGGTTGGAAAATTTGCCGATTTCGTTGTGCTAAATTTTGATTTGATGAACGATTCCATTAAGGATGTACCTCACATAAAAGTTCAGCAGACTTTTGTGAACGGCGATAAAGTATACGATGTAAACGAATAGTTATGGAAATATCCAAAGCCCAAAAGCACCAACTATTGGCGGTGCTTTACATAATAAGAGAATGTTCCCGACAACTACTCGAAAAAGGAGTTAAGTACTGGAACAATAGCATGGCTGATTTCAACGAAATTGCAACTGATATTGAGAAGGGCTTCGTCTACGTTGTTTTCTATAACCATGTCCCTGTAGGAACAATTACCCTTAAACCCGACGAAACCAACAACCAAATTCTAACATTAAGTAGACTAGCAATATATCCTGCATTTCAAAAGAAAGGTTTAGCGCATCAACTATTATCTTTTGCATTAGATTTTGCAAAAGGCAACAAATACAAAGTAATTACAGGCTATATTCCTGTTGACGACAAGTCGATTGTTTGCTTACTTGAGGAGAATGGCTTCGAGAATAAAGGTATTGCTCCACCACCAAAGGAAGAGTTTGTGAAAATAATTTTTGAAAAAATGCTTTAATTACTTCTCCCCAATCAATTGAATTAAAGCGCCAAATAAAACATTTACATCTACTGGTTTCGATATAAAGTTATCGCAACCCATTGCGCTACACAAAACCTTCTCGTCGTTAAATACGTGTGCAGTCTGCACTACAATGGGAATTTTTGGATTTACCCTTCGAATCTCCTTTATGGCCTCAAAGCCACTCAGTTCGGGCATTTTCAAATCCATAAGTATCAAGTCAACATCTGGATTTTTAAGGAATAGGTTAACAGCATCGCGTCCATTTAGCGCTTCCAAACAAACTATGCCAGCATTCTGCAGCACAGTTTTCAAGTAGAATAAACTATTTGCATCATCCTCGGCAATCAAAATCCTTTTTCCCTTCAGTTTTTCCATTACATCCTTGAACTCGAACTGTGTATCGGATTTGGCAACAGGTATGGCAGTTTTGATGAATGGCAAAGTGAAGTAGAAAGTAGAGCCAATTTCGGGTTGAGAATCAACCCAAATATTACCACCCATAAGTTCAACCAATGATTTTGAAATAGCCAAGCCAAGGCCTGTTCCTCCAAACTTCTTAGTTATATCCACATCAGCCTGACGGAAACGTTGAAATATTAAGTCAGCCTTATCTTTTGGAATTCCTATTCCGGTATCTCTAACAAAAAAACGCACATAATTTTTGTCAGTTGTTAATTCGTAGCCAAACTCAACACTACCCTCCCTTGTGAATTCCAAAGCATTGCCAATTAAGTTATTTAGAATTTGACGCAAACGAACTTTATCGACAACAATGCTCGATTCAGCATCAGAAAGTGATGTTGTAATCCTAAAACTAACACCACGTTTTGACAAATCGGGATTTGCTGAGTAGTAAAACGTATAAATCTCGTTAAGCAAAGCGTTAAGATTGATAGATTCCGCAGTTATTTTCAGTTGTCCAACTTCAATCTTAGAAATATCAATAATATCGTTGATAAGATTAAGCAAATGGTCGGCACTGTTACAGATAATATTTAAGAACTTCAAAGTTTCCTCTCGACTTGTATCGGGAAAGTTTCTTAGATACTTTGAGAATCCAATTATACCATTGAGAGGAGTACGAATTTCGTGGCTCATATTGGCCAGGAATGCGGATTTTAACCTATCGGATTCTTCGGCCTTTTCCAGCGCATCTACAAGCGCCCTTTCGTAACGTTTACGCTCTGAAATATCAGTAGAAATACCAAGCACGCCAAGAACCGAACCATTTACATCAAAAACCCTACGTTTAAACACTTTAATGGTATGCTTATTTCCATCGGTAAAAGTTATTTCCTCCTCGGTCTCTATTGGTTCATCTGATTTTAAAGCCACATCATCACTTTTCCGGCAATGCTCTAATTCCTCAGGAGTCATTGAGAACATTGAGGTTCCGTAACCTATAAGGTCGGAGAAATTTTTGTTGATGATTGGATATGAGCCATCGGGCTTAGATAGCCAAATACCCACAGGGGCAATATTAATTATTGTATCGAGCAAATTACGCTGATAGTTAAGGGCTATTTCGGCTTCCTTCTCGGTAGTAATATCTTTTAATGCACTAATCAACCTAACGGGTCTACCTGATTCATCATACTCCGGGAAAACGGTATTGTTAACCCAAAACAACTTACCATCCTTGCCTAAAATTCTAAAATCTAACGACACCTTTTGTCCTTGCATTATCCTTTCTACTGCCTCTTTGTAGGGTAGTATATCATCAGGGTGGATAATTTTTGCCCATTTTTCAAAGGAATCAATCTCCTCTGGCAAATAACCAACGGTATGTAATAAACTATCGCTGAGCCACTCTCTTTTGAAAGTTCCATCGAGGTTAAAACTCAACACAGAAGCGGCGTCGGTGGTAAGTGATGAAAGTATACGGAAATCCTGTTCTTTTTTCTTAAGAACTTCATCAGCTTTCACTCGTTCGGTAATATCCTCAACAATTCCAATTCCTCCAAGCACTTCAACTGTTCCATCAATAGTAAATGGAACAGTTTTTAAACTAACGTAAATCACTGCATCACTAGTGGTAACGTGGTAAATTCCTTCGTAAAATCCTTGAACTCCCGAAATGGCATCTAAACAAGCATTTAAAACAGACTTATCTTTCAAATTATGCATATCAAGTCCCACAATCCTTTCTCTTTGGGACTTTAAAATCTCAACAAATCTATCGTTACAATCAATTATTAACGCATTATTATCAAACTGAAAGATTCCAACAGGCGATTTCTCAAAAAGCAACCGATATTTTTGCTCTAAATTCTGATTAACTTTTTTGAAGTTATCCTTATTATCGAATGTCGAATTATTATCCATATACCTAGTATTCAAAAAATTGAGATAAATCTCGCATGATGAAGTTAAGGCATATTCAAATTAAAAGCAAGTTTTAGAGCGATTATGTTAAAACACAGCGCTTGCAATCCTTGCTATATTATCGGATTTGCCCATGGTATAAAAATGTATGGCAGGCACATTAGCACTCTTAAGTTCTTTTGCCTGATTAATTGCCCACTCTATACCCAATTCATACACCTCGCGGTTGGTTTCACATTTCTCCACCGCACTAACTAGTTCTTGCGGAATTTGGACACCAAACACCTTGGGTAACAAGTTAATATGCTCTTTAATTGATATTGGTTTAATACCAGGAATAATTGGCACTTTAATGCCTGCATTCCTACAGCCCTCAACAAATTTGAAATACTTTGAGTTATCGAAAAACAGCTGCGTTACAATATATTTTGCTCCAGCATCAACCTTTTCTTTCAAATGTTTAATATCCGATTCAAAGTTAGGCGATTCAGGATGTTTCTCCGGATAACCTGCAACTCCAATGCAAAACTCGGTTTGTTTTGGTGTTTCCATAAGGTTCTCAAGGTAGATGCCTTTGTTCAGTTTTTCAACCTGACGCACCAAATCCACTGCATACCTATGTCCTCCTCGTTTTGGCTCAAACTTTCCGGTTATCTTATCGGCATCGCCACGGACAACTAAAACATTTTGTATTCCAAGGAAGTCCAAATCGATAAGCGCATCCTCGGTTTCGTGAGAATCGAAACCACCACAGATGAGATGAGGAACAACATCGATATTGTATCGCTGCTGAATTGCTGCTGAAAGACCAACTGTTCCAGGTCTGCGGCGCACTTTTACTGGCTCTACACCACCAAAAGGGTCGGGTCGATAAACTACCTCTTCCTTGTGGTATGTAATGTTTATGTATGCTGGGTTGAACTCAACCAACTTATCGATACTATCGAAAATAGTTTGAATATTATGACCCTTTAGCGGAGGAAGTAATTCAAACGAGAATAAGGTTGATTTCGACTTTTTTAGTATGTTTATTACTTTCATTTCGTGTAAGGTTAATCGTTAATCTGCAATTTTTTAGGTCCTTCACTGCGTTCAGGATGACACAGACTCCAGTCGGATGTCTAACGTCTGAAATCTATCATCTGACATCTATTTATAGGCCAAATACGTTGGAATAAACTTCTCCACCTCCTCAACGCTCAGCTCTAGACGATGAGCATAATCACGAACCTGTTCCTGCGATACTTTCCCAACTGTAAAGTACTTGGATTCGGGATGCGAGAAATAGTACCCAGCAACCGAGGCTCCCGGATTCATTGCCAAGTTCTCAGTTAAGGTCATTCCTGTGTTCTGAGTAACGTTCAGTAAATAGAAAATAAACTGTTTACCACGATGGTCGGGGCAAGCAGGATAACCTGGAGCAGGGCGAATTCCACTGTAACTTTCCGAAAGAATCTGCAGTAACGCTAAATCCTCCACTGAGCTGTAAGCCCATATTTCACTACGAACCTTCTGATGTAGCAATTCAGCAAAAGCCTCGGCAAGCCTATCGGCAATAATTTTCACCATTATTGCTTTAAAATCGTCGCCAGCGGAACGGTACTTTTCAGCCAGTTCATCGGCACCATGCCCAACAGTCACGGCAAAGCAACCAACCCAATCGTTCTTTGTGCCAACTGGCGCTATAAAATCGGACAAGCAAAGGTTTGGCACACCGTCCTCCTTATGCTCCTGATTCCGTAGTTGATAGAATTTTGAGTTTATCTCCTTTCTCGATTCATCAGAATAGATAAAAATATCATCGCCATTTGCCGCTGCAGGAAAAACGCCCACAACACCAGAAGCCTTTAGTAGTTTGCCAGCAACAATTTCATCGAGTAAGGCGTTAGCCTCATCGTATAATCGTTTTGCCTCTGCACCTTTCAATGGGTCGTTGAATATATCGGGGTACTTTCCGTTGATATCCCATGCAAAGAAGTAAAAAGTCCAATCGATATATTTTCTAATTTCCGCTAAAGAGTAATCATCAAACCTAATTATACCGGTTTGCTTAGGTACAGGTGGATTATATGAGTTCCAATCCAAGTTCAACGAATTGCTACGAGCATCATCCAACGAAATCAAGGAGATGTTTCTAGCGCTATAGGTTTCCCTTAACTTTGCATAATTCGCTTTAACCTGATTAATGTATGCGGGACGCTTTTCGTCACTCGAAAGATTCGCCACAACACCGCTGGCCTGCGATGCATCCTTTACGTGAACCACTGCCCCTGAATAGCCTGTATCTATCCTTAGCGCAGTATGCAATTCCGACGTGGTAGCGCCACCAATAAGTACTGGAATTTTGATATTGTTTCGTTCCAGTTCTCTAACCACGTGCGACATTTCATCCAGCGAAGGAGTAATTAATCCACTCAACCCAAGAATATCGGCCTTATTTTTTACAATCTCCTCAATAATTCTCTCCACAGGAACCATTACACCCAAATCGATAATTCTATAACCATTACAGGCCAACACAACTCCCACAATATTTTTTCCAATATCGTGAACATCGCCCTTTACTGTGGCAAGCACAATTGTACCTTTCTGCGCTTGGTTTTGCTCAAGTTCAGCAGTGCCATTCAGGTAAGGTTCAAGAACTGCCACGGCAGCCTTCATTACCCTTGCGCTTTTTACAACCTGAGGAAGAAACATTTTTCCTGAGCCAAATAGATTGCCAACTTCGGCCATTCCATCCATCAAAGGGCCTTCAATCACGCTAATTGCAGAACCCAAATTACGATATGCCTCGTTGGTATCGTCAACTATAAAATCGGTAATTCCCTTTACAAGTGAGTGCTGCAAACGTTTAGCCACCGGCTCGTTACGCCACTCCTGAATTTTATGTTCTTCGACTTTTTCCTGCGAGATATTCTGTGCAAACGCAAGCAAACGCTCAGTTGCATCGCGTCTACGATTTAAAACTAAATCCTCAGTCAACCGCAACAAATCGGGCTCAATTTCCGAGTAAACCTGCAAAAGCGATGGATTCACAATGCCCATATCCATTCCCGCATTTATGGCGTGATATAGAAAAACAGAGTGAATTGCCTCGCGAATGGCATTATTCCCTCTAAACGAGAACGATAAATTACTGACACCTCCGCTAACTTTTGCTCCTGGAAGATGCTGTTTAATCCACTTACAGGTCTCAATAAAACTCACAGCCTGCGAAGCGTGTTCAACCATTCCTGTTCCAATTGCAAGAATGTTGGGGTCGAAAATTATATCCTCGGGCTCGTAACCCACCACTTGTGTAAGAATATTATAGGAACGCTCAGCCACAGCATTACGATGCTCGGTAGTTGTGGCCTGACCATTTTCATCGAAAAGCATTACCACAACCGCAGCGCCATACTGCCTTATAAGTTTAGCACGACGAATAAACTCCGCCTCACCCTCCTTCAAGCTAATTGAGTTAACTATGCTTTTGCCCTGCGTGCACTGCAAACCAGCCTCAATTGCCTCAAACCTTGATGAATCAATCATTACAGGAACTTTAGCAATATCGGGTTCCGATGCAATCATATTCAAAAACTCAGTCATAGCCTGAGGTGCATTAATAAGGGCATCGTCCATACAAATATCTATAGCCTGCGCACCGCCATCAACCTGCTCGCGTGCAACTGATATGGCCTCGGCATACTTGCCATCGGCAATTAGTTTTGCAAACTTTTTAGAGCCAGCCACATTGGTACGCTCTCCAATGTTTACAAAGTTTGTATCGGGTCTAATCTCCAACAACTCCAATCCCGACAAACGAGTATATCTAGGAATTTCGGGCACTTGACGGGGTGAATACTTATCAACTAAACCTGTTATCTTCTCAATATGCAAAGGAGTTGTACCACAACAACCTCCAACAATATTAACCAAATTCGATTGTAGTATTTTTTCAACAACAGCAGCCATCTGCTCTGCCGATTGGTCGTACTGTCCAAGTTGATTTGGAAGACCAGCATTTGGGTGTACGCTTATCCTAAACTTCGATTTGGCCGATAATTCCTCAATATATGGCAGCAACTGCTCTGCACCAAAAGCGCAATTCAAACCAATACTTAGCAATGGGTAATGCGATACTGATGCAAGAAAAGCCTCCAGGGTTTGACCTGCAAGCAAACGACCACTAACATCGGCAACAGTTGCAGAAACCATTACGGGTACATCCTTTTGCAAATCATCCAAAACATTGGATATTGCAAACAGAGCCGCTTTGGCATTCAGCGTATCGAAAATGGTTTCGACCAAGAGAATATCAACTCCACCCTCAATCAACGCTCTAACCTGTTGGCTATATGCCAAAACCAAATCAAAGAATGTTACCGAGCGATAGCCAGGCCTGTTGACATCGGGCGACATTGATGCGGTGCGATTGGTTGGCCCAATTGAACCCGCCACAAATCGTGGCTTACTAGGATTCAGAGCAGTAAATTCATCGGCAACTTTGCGGGCAATCCGCGCACCTTCAATGTTGATTTTCTCAACCCAATCCTGCATTCCGTAATCGGACTGCGATATTGTAGTTGCGTTGAAGGTGTTAGTTTCAATAATATCGGCACCTGCGGCTAAGTAATCGCGATGGATTGACTCAATCACATCGGGCCGAGTAAGAACCAACAAATCGTTATCTCCCTTGAGATTCTGAGTATGATTTGCGAATAGCGAACCACGGAAATCGTCCTCCTCCAATTTAAATCTCTGAATCATTGTCCCCATTGCACCATCCAGAACGAGGATTCGTTGGCTTAATTGGGCTATTAATATTTCTTTACTCATTTTCCGTTTTTTTATCAATAGAAAGGTGACCAGTGATTAGTGATTAGTAACAATGTTAACCTATTACTCCTTTAACTTTTAACATTTCACTTTTAACTAACAATTCACTTTTTACACTCTTCACCAAAATCCCTTTCTACAAGTTACCACTTTTGAAATCCGAATTTCCAGTAAAAGCGATAAAAAGATTCAACTTTGGAATTAAATCCTTCACTTTTATCAGCGTTGAGAGTTTTACCTTAGCAATTACCCAGCGATGCTCTGGACCATTGTAACGCTCCACCAGTTCATATATATCGAAGATTGAAAGGTCAACCATATCGTGGTAACGGATAAAAAGTTCCAGGGTAACATCGGTTGTGTATGCTGGCGGAGTGAAGAAATTCAACTTTTTATACTCGTAGCGGTAGTTGTGGAAACGAGCAGAGATATCGCTTAAAACCGCAGAACCGGTTGGAAATCCACCAGCACCTTTTCCAAACATAAATTGTTTATCGTAGTAGGCGCCCTCAATTACAACGCCA
Organism: Bacteroidota bacterium; assembly: GCA_023406715.1. GTDB lineage: Bacteria > Bacteroidota > Bacteroidia > Bacteroidales > Tenuifilaceae > SB25. The sequence goes on from JAEXVC010000091.1 coordinate 8,703, forward strand.
TTGAATTCGTCCTCAACATTGTAGATGTAATCATCAGAGTTCACAAGGGTTGGAAGAACAAAGATTGTAAAATTGTTGTTATCGAGTTTTCTGAGTGAAGCAACAAGTTTAATCTTCTTGCCTTGCTCCTGAGCATAACGGATATCGTACTTCGACAGATTGTGGATTCCGTAACAAAATGCATCGTTAGGATGAATGTAGGTTCCAAAGCCATGAACAGCAAGGATTATCAACTTATAAAGCGCATCAAAACCCATTACATCGAAAGCAGGGTTGCTCTCGGCAAAACCCAAGTCCTGCGCTTTTTTAAGCGCAATATTGTAACTCTCGTCGTGATTGAAAATTCTTGAAAGAATAAAGTTGGATGAGCCATTCAGTATACCACGAATAGATGTCAACAAATCGTTATCGTAGTACTCCTCTAGGTTACGGATTACAGGTATACTTCCGCAAGCCGATGCATCGTAAAGCAAAGCACTTCCAGTTTCGCGCTGTATGCGGATTAACTCATCCAAATGATGAGAAAGCATTGTTTTGTTACCAGATACAACGCTCTTACCTAATAACAATGCAGCCTTCACATACTTGTAGGCATCGTCGGCATTATCAATTAGTTCAACCACAAGGTTGATTTCTGGGTCATCGAGGATTACGTTTGGGTCGAAAGTGATAAGTTGCTTATCAACTGGACGCTCCTTAAACTCCTGCTTTACACAAATTTTCTTGATATAAGCCTTTGAAGTTGGTACTCCTTGTAAAACGTGGTAAAGCCCCTGCCCCACTGTTCCAAATCCAATTAAACCTATAACCTGACGTTGAATCGACTGATTAACTTGACTTTGTTTTGATTTATTTATTGATAAAGTTTCCATTGTTTTTGTTTTTAAAAGTTTACGTTTCTTGTCATTTAAAGCGTAGCGAAAAATCTAATTAGTTGAAATAAGAGATCCTTCGTTTCACTCAGGATGACAGACCCCATTCGTTATTCTTGTCATTTCGAACGCAGTGAGAAATCTAATGTCTTCTGTCTGATATCTGATATCTGACTTCTGACATCTAAATTCCCTCATTAAATCCACTTAAATATTTCCGAATAATTTCGGTTAACTGCTCGTATTCAATCAGAAAACCATCGTGGCAAAACTGCGAGTGAATCTCGTAGTACTTTGCATTTGGGATTGAGTTGGCTAAAAACTTCTGCTCCTCAACTGGGAATAGAATATCGGAATCGATACCTACAACCAAAGTATTTGCTTTAATTGAGCCCAATGCGCTCTCCAACGTGCCGCGTCCGCGTCCCATATTATGGTTATCGAGCGTTAACGTTAAGGAGTAGTACGTGTAGGCATCAAATCGTTTCACCAACTTTTCACCCTGATAGGTTTGATATGTACAAGCGCGATAATTATCTAAAGCATCGTCATCCTCATCCTGTTGGGTTATATTGTAACTACTGCGCCCCCTGTAACTAAGTAGTGCTATGCTACGTGCAGCGGATAGTCCGTTTTTGCCTCCATCAACCTCTTGGCGAACAAAACTCTCGTCACTAAGTAGCGCCAATCGCTGCGATTGACTAAAAGCCTTAACCCAAGGCGACGATTTTGCGGTAGTTGCAATCAACGCAAGATGCTTTGTTGTTCCGGGGAATAAGTATTCCCACTCCATTGCCTGAAAACCTCCTATGGAACCGCCAATCATCAACCAAATTCTATCTATCGACAAATGCTTTTTCACAGCATTGTTTACCCTTACTACATCTCGAAATGTAATTAGCGGAAAATCGCGTAGATAAGGTTTCCCAGTAATTGGATTGATAGACATTGCACCGGTTGTTCCATAGCAGGAACCTAAAATATTAGCGCAAACAATTGGAGTTTTGTTGGGGTCGAAAACCCTTCCATCGCCCACCATTTCGGGCCACCAATGGGCAGGATTACTGTTAGCCGTAAAAGCGTGGCAAATCCAAATTACCTTATCTGGATTCTTTGATATATCGCCAAGAATGTGATAACGTACATTGATATTGTTAAGGCTTGCACCGCACTCCAACTGTAACTCGCTAATACTTAAGTTTCCTTCTGTGATTTTCATATTATAGACATTAGATATCAGACTCTAGATTTCAGATTTGTCATCCTGAGCGTTGCGATGGAACTCTCTTGCTTTAAGGAATTAGATTTCTCGCTGCGCTCGAAATGACAATATAGTATTACCAACAACGAACAACCATCAACTATCAACTCTTCTAAATGCTTGCTCAAAATCGGCAATTATATCGCCAATATACTCAATTCCAACCGAAACCCTTAAGAGATTTGGCTTTACACCAGCGGCCAACTGCTCCTCGGCCGATAACTGTTGATGAGTAGTTGCTGACGGTTGAATAATTAGCGTTTTAGCATCGCCCACATTGGCTAAATGGCTAACAAGTTTTAGACTATCCACAAACCGTGTGGTTTGATTTCCATCGCCCTTAATTGTAAACGAAAGCACACCGCCATAACCATTGCGCAAATACTTTGATGCAACAAGATAGTAAGGACTGCTCTCCAAGCCTGGATAGCTAACGCCCTCAACCTTTGGATGATTTTCCAACCACCGAGCCAAAGCCAACGCATTGCTACAATGGCGTTCCATTCTTAACGATAACGTTTCCAGTCCTTGGATAAGCAGGAATGAGTTGAATGGGCTAATTGCTGGGCCAAAATCCCTTAAACCCTCCACCCTTGCTCTTACTGCAAAGGCAATGTTTCCGAATTGGCTTTTATCGCCAAATGCATCCCAGAACACCAGTCCGTGGTAGCCCTCCGATGGCTCTGTAAACTGTGGAAACTTACCGTTACCCCAGTTAAAGTTTCCTCCATCAATAATGGCACCGCCCATACTTGTTCCGTGCCCACCAACCCATTTGGTAATTGATTCAACTACAATATTGGCACCGTGCTCAATTGGTTTACACAAGTAGCCTGCACCAGCAAAGGTATTATCGACAATTAATGGAATTGCATATTGGTTTGCCAAACGGGCAAATGCCTCAAAATCTGGAACACAGAAACTAGGATTTCCTATTGTTTCAAGGTAAATAGCCTTTGTATTCTCATCTATAAGAGGCTCAAAATCTTTTGGGTTCAAACTTGGAGAAAATCGAGTCTCTATTCCAAATCTTTTAAGTGCAACCTTAAATTGATTATGGCTACCGCCATACAAGTAGGGCGATGAAACAAAATTATCGCCAGCACAGAGTATATTGCTCAGCGCTATAAACTGAGCCGCATGTCCCGATGAAACCACCAAAGTAGCCTTTCCTCCCTCCAATGCGGCCAAGCGTTTCTCAAGCACATCGGTAGTTGGGTTACTAAGTCGAGTGTAAATATGGCCAAACTCTTTCAGCGCAAATAGATTTGCACCGTGCTCCGAGTCTTTAAATAAATACGATGTTGTTTGGTGGATGGGTACAGCCCTCGACAGCGTTTCGCCATCCACCCATTGACCTGCGTGAACCTGCAGGGTATCGAAATGATATGTTTGTGACATAAGAGTAGTTGTTCGTTGATAGTTGTTCGTTGATTGAAATTCAATGAGCAACATTTGTTATTGTATTGTGAAAATTCATTTTGATGCTACGCATCAAGCACCCTCGCGTTGCCCGCAACGCGATAGGTTAAATCCGTGAGGATTGTAACTGATTATCTACCGCATTCGACCGAAGCGGCGCATTCGAGATGTACCTCTGAACTGGTTGTAAATAAGTAACGACAAGCAGGTGTAATAACCCGTTGCAAGAATTGAACCTGAAATGTTTAAACTCAGCATAACGTTTAGTTTAGAGTTATAATTACCCTTTCGGGTCAGGTTTTAGCACCTTGCTTTTAGTAGCAGGTTGCTAGAGGTTCATTGAGCCTGTTCTCTCCGCTCTTCTCTATAAATCTATCCTTTCGCTAAAAGAATAGTATTTTGAATGGTGCAAATATAACGATACTTTTTATTTAAACAATAGCTTTATTGATTAGTTATTAGTTAATGGTTATAAAGCTATTGGTAAAGAAACAATCTAAACTGCCTAATTTTCTAAGGATTAGTTTATAAAAAAATCCCCGAAAAACCGGGGATAAGAATATTTTAAATGTTGATGCTTAATCAGATTAATTACCTTCAACGGCTACAGGTTGTTTGCCAAACCTATTGTTAAGAGAATCGCCAAAGTTTATTTTCTCGTACTTAGGTTTTACAACCTCTTTGCCTTCCAACGAAATAAATCCCCAAAGTCCATCCTTTTGAACCATTGCCCAATCCTTCTGGAACTGACCAAAAGGTTTTATTTGGTCATACTGTGGTTTAATAACTTCCTTGCCCTCAAATGATATAAACCCTAAAAACCTATCCTTTTGAACCAATGCCCAGCCCTTTGTATACTCACCAAATGGAGAAATCTTATTGTATTGTGGTTTGATTATTTCCTTACCTTCACCATTTATAAAACCCAAGAGACTCTCCTTCTCGACTAAAGCCCAATCCTTTTGATACTCACCAAAAGCACTAATTTTTTGGTATTGGGGTTTAGCTACCTCATTTCCATCGATAGAGATAAAGCCAAAAAGGCCATCTTTTTCAACCAAAGCGAGGTTTTTGTAATGTTCTCCAAAAGGGTGAATTTTACTATAAATAGGGCTAATCATTTCGCGCCCCTCGTTGGAAATAAAACCATATAAACCATTGACTTCAACCAATGCCCAGCCACGCTGTAATTCACCAAAAGGATGAATTTTTGTATATTTTGGTTTAATTATTTCTTTCCCATCTATTGATATAAAACCAATAAAACCATCCTTTTCAACTTGAGCCCAACCTCGCTGAACCTCATCGAAAGCAGACACCCGTGTGTACTGAGGTTTTATAATCTCCTTGCCTTCACTTGAGATAAATCCATAAAGCCCTCCCTTCTCAACTAAAACCCAATCCTTAGGGAAAGGCCCCGATTGCTTCTTCCTATCGGTTGCATTTTGAGCACAAACAGTTAAAGTCGAGAGTAGAACTAACAGAGTAAGAATTATCCTTTGCATAATTCAAAGTTTTAGCATCAATGAAAAGAGTTTTTGGTTCAAATTGAACACAAATACAAACCTACATTAATTTTTGCAAAAAAAATAGATGTTAATTGGAAAAGTTAAAAAGAGGGCAAACTCTATCACATCAACTTATCAACAGGAATAAAAACAAGTGTTAATATACGTTAAAAACCCAGAACAACAAAACCCTTGCACCACTAGGATTACATCAACCAAAACATAACATTAGGCAGTAAAAAGAAATTTTTAAACGAAATAACCATTGGTTTATTCTTAAACTTCACAAAAAGTTAAGAATAATAAAACACTATCACTATAACCTTTATTGAATCATCTCATTACATTTATCGCACCAACCTAAAACCTATTATTTATGAAAATTAAAAGATTAACTACTCGATTATTGCTCATAGCATCCATTTCTGCTATGGCCATTTTGGTTTCCTGCGAAAAGGAAGAAATAATTATTCCGGAAAAGGTTACTGAAACCCCAACTGAGGACAATGGACAAAAAGCCACTGCTACCCGCGATAACAACATGGCATTGGGCAACCCTTCAGGCGCAACCACAAGCACTTCAAATGCCAACAATTACCTAATGACCAAAACCCAGTACACAATGTCGTACAACAATAGCAAGAAAACTTGCAACTGGGTATCGTGGCATCTTAGCACTGCTTGGATAGGTTCCGCCGCTCGTCAGGATGATTTTAGAGCTGACGCAACCCTACCATCTAGTTGGACTGCAGTTGGTGGAACCGACTATAGTGGTTCAGGTTTCGACCGTGGACATATGTGCCCAAGTGCCGACCGCACAGGTTCAACCACCGATAACTCTGCAACTTTCCTTATGACCAACATGATTCCTCAAGCCCCAAAAAACAATCAAGTTACCTGGGCTAACCTTGAGAACTACTGCAGAACATTAATTAATGCTGGAAACGAACTTTACATTATATCAGGACCTTACGGACAAGGCGGAACAGGTTCGAATGGAACATACAATACTATTTCAAGTAAAAGCATTGTTGTTCCTTCGTATGTTTGGAAAATTATAGTTGTTCTTCCTGTTGGAACTAGTGACGTTACTAGAATAACTTCATCAACCAGAGTTATTGCTGTTTGGATGCCAAACACCCAAACAGTAAGCAACCAAGCTTGGGGTTACTACCGTACAACTGTTGATTATATTGAAAGCAAAACAGGATACAACTTCCTTTCCAATGTATCATCAACAACTCAGACTACAATAGAGGCCAAAACCGATACAGGCCCTACCAGTTAACATCCCATTCCAACCTAAACAACAAAAGCCTCCAATTGGAGGCTTTATTTGTTTTTTTGCCATAAGCTATTGTTTTAGTTTCTGGTTAGCCAAATCCTTGTAAGGTGAATCACTTTTTACAATTGCCTCTAGCAAACTCTTAGCTTCATTTTTTCGTCCCAGTTCAATCAACGATAACGCATAGTACCACTGAGAATCGTAAAAGAATTTGCTTTCCTCTTTGCCATTCATTTTCTGAAAATCCCCAATTGCTTCAGCAAATGAATTCAACCTATAAAAACTCATTGCCCTGTAGTATATAACGGTATCATTGCTTGCATTTTGACTATAAATAGCATTAAATTCAACAAGAGCCTTCTTATAGTTCTTTTGGTTAAAACTCTTCAACGCACTCTCAATAGTTATTTTTGATTCCGCAAAACCAACTGTTGAAATCATCGATTTTTTCGATAATCTTGCGTTTTCACCAGCAATGGCTAGTTCTTCTCTTTTCACCTCGGCACTTGTGGCCCTTAAAGCATCGGCTTGTTGAACCGCCACAGCGGCATTACTAGAAGCAATTGCTATACTATCTGCTTTAACAACTTTTTCGGCAAGAACAACCTCTTCCATTTCGTCCATATCAGTCACTTCTGTTTCAGAATCGGCAATAAGAACCTCCTCCGCAATCTGCACTTTATTGGCAATAATTGTTGGTGCTGCAGGCCTTTCAACTAGTTTGCTCCCCTTTCTTTGTGATTCCAACCGTTCAGTGGCATCCTTAGGTGTGGCAATCACCTCAAG
>JAEXVC010000100.1 GCA_023406715.1 Bacteroidota bacterium
GAGGTTATGTTTTTGGTATTTGTAACGGCTTCCAGATTCTTTGCGAATCGGGATTACTACCCGGAGCCTTACTACATAACATGAACCAGAAGTTTATCTGCAAGAATGTTTTCCTTACCCCCGATAGTAAAACCACCGCTTTAACCAAATATCTACCTAAGGATAAAGCACTTAAAATTCCAATCGCCCACGGCGAAGGGCGTTACTTTGCTGACAGAGAAACCCTTGCGCAGATGCGCATAAATGGCCAAATTCTTTTCCGTTACTGCGATGAGAACGGAATGGTATCGGAATCGTTCAACCCCAATGGTGCAGTTGAGAATATTGCAGGTATTTGTAACGAGCGCAAAAACGTGTTCGGCATGATGCCTCACCCCGAAAGAGCCTCCGATGATGAGTTGGGCAACACCGATGGTAGGCTAATATTTGAATCGATGATTAAGTACATCCAGGAAAATGGATAGAAAATTGGGCAATTTGACAGTGTGACAATATAGAAGACCTCGCTTAAAAAGGCGGGGTTTTTAATTTAGTTTCCCGCAGATTTCGATGACACTCGCAGAGCATTTCAATGCTCCATCACTCCATTACTCTTCATTGCCTCATTGTCTCATTGCCTAACTCCCTCCGTGCAAAAACTTTTTACGAATCCACCTAGGAAAAACAATTGCTCCAATAAATAGATATGGGTAGTAACTTATAAAGCGCCATAGCAGTGCCATTCCCACAGCAATTGAACCCAGCGATGTAGCATCAACAGGGATAAACTCAGACAGATAGCGGGTAAAAATAAACTCGGCAAAGCCGCTACCGCCAGGTGTTGGACTAACTAGCATCATTATCCACATAACCAACTGACGAGCAAAAATAAGCAGGTGGTCCTCAACAGCAAAAAAGGCCAATAAAATTGCATTTACAACCCAGAAACGCGATGTCCACGATAAAAATGTGCTAGCAAAAGCCTTAGCCCAAAACGAGAATGGTTTTTTCCTATATTCAATTGAACTACTTATGATATCGGTACCGGCACGGTTTGCTCCGTGTTTCCAGCGCCTAAGCAAAGGCAACTTAAAAATCATCAGAATCAACCACTTTAATCCGCGAGGATTAAAAAACAGGCCGTAACTAAGAAAGATTATCCAAACTAATTTTACTGCATATCCAACTGCACTAAAAATCATCAGTTCTCGGATTATGGAGCTATTTGCCGCCGCAATTCCGAACAAATCCGAGGTGCCAACAATAAGCATAACTATAGGAAACATCAACACAAAGTAAAGTTCGTCCAGAAACGAAGTAATCATAACCACTGCCGAGCTATGACCCAGGTTAAGCCCCTCCTTATTAACATATACTATAGCTACACTTGTTCCTCCAACAGCAGAGGGAGTAATTGCCGATGTAAACTCCCAAAGCATTATTACCCTAAAAGCCTGCCAAAACCTAAACTTGCCATCGGTAAGGGTAATTAAGCGCAGGATGTAACCAATGTCGCGACAAGCCATAAAAATAATAGCAACAAAAAGCCAAAACACGGAACGCCAAGTAAACTGAATAAGATTTAACGCCTCGGGGTTAAACTCGGTATAAAGCATGTAAGCCACAACACCCAAACCAATTACAATAGGAATGAGCGCTGAACTCAGTTTTATTCGTCGGGCTGGATTTTCGGGGATAGATGCTTTAACTTTGTGCATTACTTTTTTTGAGTTACTAGTCAACAAATTTAAAATAATTTGGTTTGCATTGGGGACAATTAGGATTAATAATTCGTAAAACGGAAGCTAAACTTTTAGTTAATCCTTGGGTCAGATGCTTGGTATTTATATTTTACAATACGTTGAACTGAATGGAAAAACAGAATAGGCTTAGGGCGCACATGGCAATTATTGCGGCCAACATACTTTTTGGTATTAATTACTCCATTGCCAAAGGGGTTATGCCCGACCACTTAAAACCCGGGGGATTCACCCTGCTAAGGGTAATAACTGCCTCGGCACTGTTTTACCTATTCTCTCAGATTGGCCGAAAGTACGAGCGTATCGATAAAAAGGATTATGTACGATTTATTATGGCAGGCCTCATGGGTGTTTCGTTCAATCAAATGCTTTTCCTATATGGCCTAAACTTCAGTTCGCCTATTGATTCATCAATTATATCGACATTAAACCCTGCGATGGTTATGCTTATTGCCTTTCTGGCAATTGGCGAGCGAATAAGCATAACAAAAATTATCGGTTTAGTTGTGGGAGCATCGGGTGCGCTGTTACTGATTTTTGGCAAGGGCGAAATAGGTTTTGGCTCGGAGCACTTTGTAGGTAATGTTATGCTATTCTTCAACACGCTGTTCTATGCGGGTTACCTAGTAGTAGTTAAGCCGCTAATGAGCAAGTACAGTCCTATAACAGTAATGCGCGGTGTGTTTACCGTAGGATTCTTTGCCGTTCTCCCTTTCGGATTTACCGATTTGCTCAACACTCAGTGGGAAAGTATTCCCCCTTCTATATATGGTGCAATTATTTTTGTTCTGCTAGGACCAACATTCCTTGCATACCTATTAAACAGCTGGGGATTACGTCATGTTCAGGCCACTACCGTAAGCATTTACATATACTCACAGCCAGTAATTGCCACTATGGTTGCGGCAATACTCGGACAGGATATGCTCGATGCCCAAAAGATAATTGCTGCACTACTTGTTTTTGCTGGGGTTTACCTTGTGAGCAGGGCAAGGAGCAATTAGCTAATGAGATAATTAGACAATTTGGATGATTGGAGTAATGGAGCACTCTGCAAGTTTCTGCATAATCTGAGGGAAGCAACTCTTGCTTAGCCTCTGCTAGTAAGTTCCCTTGCAATTGCTTCCATCAACTCAACTCCGTCCATTATAATATCATCAGGAAAATCGTAATCGGGCGAGTGAATATCGGGTTGATTTTCACCAGAGCCTAAGCCATATATAACTGAAGGGCAACAGGAGGTAAAGTGAGCAAAATCCTCGCTCCAACGGTTAGGCTGCTCTAAGTACAGAACATCTTTATTCTGTTGCTTACAGATACCCTCCACAATAGTTGTTAGTTCTGGATTACAAACCGATGCCGGATACTCGTCGGTAAACGATGTGGAAACACCTAGCCCAAATTTCTCGGCAATTTGAGCCGATAGGCTTACGGCCTTATCGGATAACAAATCCATATCACTATTATCAAATGCTCGGAGTGTAGCCATAATTACTGCAGAGCCAGCCGATGTTCCAAATGCTACCTCGCCTACACTAACGTGAATCAATGTAACAAGCACAAAATCCTTAAAAGCAACTGAATCTTTAAGGTTGTTAAGCATTTGGATTATTTCGGCAACAGCCACCGAAGGATTTAATCCGCGTTCGGGGTATGCTGCATGGGAGTTACGCCCAGTTAAGTTGATTATTAAACCTTTTGATGCCGATGAAAATGTATACCTACCCATAACTATCTGCCCTTTGGAATACTTGGGCAGATTATGCAATGCTACGGCGTAATTCGGAAGCATATCCAACTCCTTAAGTCGCTCAATGGAGTTCTTTGCTCCAAGCCCGTTCTCCTCGGCAGGTTGATAGAGCAAAATTGCACGCCCTCTGTCCAAAGGTTTCTCGCTAAATTTTACCGCAAGCCCCGATACTATTGCCATGTGTCCATCGTGCCCACAAACATGCGACACACCAGGAACATTCGATTTATACTTAACGTCGTTGGTTTCAGCAATTGGCAAAGCATCCATATCGCATCGGAAAAGAACTGTTGGACCATCTTCTTTACCATTATATACAGCGGCCATACCCTCTCCAGCAATATTGGAGTATAGCTCATCGGGTCTATAACGGCTAAGGAAAAAACGTAAGCGTTTAGCAGTTGCCCGCTCCTCCCCCGATAGTTCAGGATTGCGGTGTAACTCGTGCCTTAATCGGATTAACTCTTCCATTGCTCCAGAATTTGCGTTTTGTAAAAGTAGAAAAAAACAAAGAAAGTTATGCAATTTGAAAATGAGATAATTTGAAGATTAAGTGTTCGTGAGGAATGTTTTTAGTAAATACTATTCGGCTGAATAAAAAATCAAAAGAAATTCACTTGCTAAAATACTGAAAAATAATGATTTGTATAGTTTTATAAAAATATCATTATCCTTTTGTGTGATTTTTTTATATTTTATTTGAACAATATTTATAGCCCTATGTTTATACATCATAATTTAAAACCTAATTACGATGAAAACAAGAAAAACTTTATTTACGATTATTGCAGTACTAGGTATAGTATCAACATTTGCGTTAACCTCTTGCGAGAGCGAAGATGATGATGTAATGGAAAAACCAAAGAATATCGTGGAAGTTGCGGTATCAAATTCAGATTTTTCAACGCTAGTTGCAGCTTTACAAAAGGCAGAATTAGTAACAGCACTTCAGGCTGATGGTCCTTTTACAGTATTTGCACCAACAAATGCAGCATTTAACCAGTTGTTCACTGATTTAGGAGTTAGCGGAATTAACGATTTAACTAAAGAACAGTTAACCCCAATTCTACTTTACCATGTAGTTGGTGCAAAAGTAAAATCGACTGATTTGACTAATGGTTATGTTACAACCTTAAGTACAGGCCCAGGAAACAAAAATGTTTCATTAAAAGTTGATGCTACAAACCTTGAACTTAACGGTGGGGTTGGAATAACCTCAGCTGACATCAATGCAACAAATGGTGTAATACATGTTGTTGACAAGGTTTTACTGCCTCCAACTGTGGTTGATATAGCGTTGGATAACGATAACTTCAGCATTCTTGTATCGGCACTAGTTAAAGCAGAGCTGGTTGAGACTCTTAAAGGAGATGGCCCATTCACTGTATTCGCTCCAACTAACGATGCATTTAACGCACTATTCGAAGCACTGGATGTTACAGGCATAGCAGACCTATCAAAGGAAGCATTAACTCCTATTCTGCTCGACCACGTTGTAAGCGGCAATGTACGCTCAACCGACCTAACTACCGGTTCAGTAAACACACTTAACAACAGCATTAGCATAGATGTTACCAGCGGTGTTAAAATAAACGGCAATATCAACGTTGTACTAGCCGATGTTCAGGGAACAAATGGAGTGGTGCATGTTATAGATAAAGTGATTGTAACTCCTACAAAGTAACTATAAAGTAAATATCAATGGAAGACCGAGCTATTCTCGGTCTTTTTTTATTTTAATAATCAAACTGAAAGCCTATGCTAATACCTGACCAATAAAAGATTATTTTTGCACTGGCTTAACATAAAAAACAATGCAGAAAAAAGGATTTTGGATTTACGTAGCGGTAGTAATGGCCATGATGTTTTGGTCGCTTACATTTATTTGGTATAAGGATGTTTTATATAAACCTCTCACGTTAGTAACGTTACGTTTAGCAATTTCGAGCGCATTGCTCTTTGTGGTTACAGGGATTATTGGCAAGTTGGTTAAGGTTAACAAGGCCGATATCAAATATTTTATGCTTTTGGCGTTCTTTGAACCATTCCTTTACTTTGTGGGCGAGGCCTACGGAATGACAATGGTTTCATCCACATTAGCCGCAGTAATTATTTGCACTATACCACTTTTTAGCCCGCTTGGGGAATTCTACCTTTACAAACAGCGAATCACACTGATGAACTTCCTAGGAATTTTAGTATCGGTAGTTGGGGTGGGCATTGTTATTTTCCACAAAGGATTTGAGAAGGTTGATGCTAACCCTTACGGGGTTCTACTTATGCTGTTGGCCGTAGTTGCTGCGCTTGGCTACTCATTAACACTGCGTAAGTTAACCTGTAAGTACAATGTTTTTACAATTATCACCTACCAAAATACCTTAGGTACACTTTACTTTTTACCGTTATTCTTGATTTTTGAGTTCAACCACTTTATGAGCGTTGGAGTTAGTGTTAAGTTGATGATTCCAATTATTGAGCTGGCAGTATTTGGCTCCACCATTGCATTCCTACTTTTCACATATTCTGTAAAGCATTTAGGCGTAACAAGTGCAAATGCGTTTACCAATGCAATTCCTGTACTTACAGCAATTTTTGCCTATTTTTTAAGAGACGAAATTCTTACCCCAATAAAAATGGTTGGTATTGCGGTGGTAGTTTCGGGGTTATTCCTATCGCAAATTCCACGCGAAAAAATGCGGAAAGTGTTTGCCTTTGTCCCTGTTGGTCTAATAACCAGAGCAAGGCTGAGGAAGGACTAGGCAATTGGTCAGTTAGACAATTAGACAATGAGTTAATGAGTTGATTGGAGTATCAAGTGATGCAGTGATTGAGTGCTCTGCGAAATCTGCGGGAAACAAATCAAAAATTTAATTAACTTAGTTTTTCATTTAAATTTTCAAAGATGAAAATATGCCCCAACTGTAAAGCCGAAGTAGAGGATAATTTCGATATCTGCTGGAAATGTCAGTACTGTTTTGCTGACGATAAAATTTTAGATAGCAACGATTTTAAGAACGTTTGCCCAAAATGCGGAACAGAGGTTGACTCATCGAAAAAATATTGTCCCGAGTGTCATTTCGATTTAAGTGAACTCATCCCTCCCACTGAGGAAAAACCCAAAGGCACAAAAAACATCAACTGCTTAAGATGTAATACACCCATGGAATACTCTGGGCTTTATAAGTTTCATGAAGGCACCCGAGTAGGAGCATTAGGCGATATCTTTGAACTATTCACCAACCGCGAAACCTTCGAAATATACAATTGCCCCAAGTGCGGAAAGATAGAGTTCTTTATGCCTTACCTAGATTAGGCAAAAAGTTAGATTGGAGTTCTCCGCGCCAATCTGCATTATCTGCGAGAAAATCTCTTACTCAGCCCCAAACTGCATTAGGTACGATTTAATGCAATCGTTCAAATCGCCGTCAAGTATTGATGTTGTATCGGAGGTTTCGAAATTACTCCGTAGGTCCTTTACCAGTTTATACGGGTGAAGCACGTAGTTACGGATTTGCGAACCCCACTCAATCTACATCTTTTTACCCTCAATCTCGGCCTGCACCTCCTGACGCTTACGAAGTTCCAACTCGTACAGGTGCGATTTTAGCAACCGCATAGCATTCTCGCGGTTCTGAAACTGCGAGCGCGACTCGGTATTCTCAATTACAATACCAGTTGGATTGTGGTACAGACGAACCCCCGTCTCAACCTTATTAACATTCTGCCCACCTGCACCCGATGAGCGGTAAGTGTCCCACTTGATATCGGCAGGGTTAACAGTAATTTCAATGGTATCGTCAATTGCTGGCGAAACAAACACCGAGGCAAACGATGTATGACGGCGCGCATTGGAATCGAATGGCGAGATACGCACCAAACGGTGAACGCCATTCTCACTCTTCAAGTATCCATAGGCCATATCACCCACAAACTCGAGGGTACACGATTTTATTCCGGCCTCCTCGCCATCCTGCATATCAATCACCTTAACCTCGTAGCCATTGCGCTCACCGTAGCGGATGTACATTCGCATAAGCATTGCAGCCCAGTCCATACTCTCGGTTCCTCCAGCGCCAGAGTTGATTTTAAGGATAGCGCCAAGTTTATCCTCATCGTTGCGGAGCATATTTTTTAACTCCAAATCCTCAATGGCCGTAATACAATCTGCATAGTTCGCATCAACCTCATCGGAAGTGGCAGCACCCTCGCGGGCAAAATCAAATATCACCTGTAAATCGTCAACCAGCCTATTTACCTTGTTAAAACCCTCGGTCCAAGCCTTAATACTGGCAACCTTTTTAAGCTGTTTTTCCGCCTCGGCAGGATTATCCCAGAAATTTGGGGACTGTGTACGTTGCTCTTCTTCCTCGAGCTGAATTAACTTTGCATCGATGTCAAAGATGCCTCCTCAGCTCATCCTTGCGCCTTACAATCTCTTTAACCTGTTCAATGGTTATCATTCTACACTAAAATTTACGCAAAGATAAAACAATTGGGGGATGAGACAATGGGACAATTAGACAATAAGTCAATTAGAGAATTGGGAGTGATGAAGGATTGAAAGTTCTGCGTAATCTGCGAGAAATAAACAAAATACTTAATACCCTGAGGTGTATGTAATTAAGTTTTTTCGTATATTAGTGTAAGGATATCTATTAATATAAGGTATGATAACAAAGCCCACAATCACCCTTGAATTATCGGAACACCGTGAACAAGAGGTTGTACTGATAAAGTTTGATTGGAATAAGCAAATAGCTGATAAACTTAGGGAGATTCCGGGAATCACCTGGAGCCAAACCAAGAAATGCTGGTATATATCGCGGTATGAGTTTGACCTCAACCTGTTTTACAACCACATAAAACTATATGCCTATGTGGACTACGCGGCCATTAAGCATATTAACTTTAAGGAGAGGCCAAAACCTGCTCAAATAGAAACAGATAAAGAACCCAATATCGACCTAAAAACCTTTAGAATTTGGTTACATCATCGACGATACAGCGAAAACACGATTAAGAGTTACGTTAACCTAGTAGAAACTTTCCTTGAATACATGGGGAATAAGCCCGTGAACGAGATGACCAACGATGATGTGGTGAATTATGTTTACAACCATATTGTGGGTAGGGGCTACAGTTTTGCGCATCAGAACCAAACGGTTAGTGCGCTAAAGCTATTCTTCAGCGAGGTAGGTAAATCCAAAATTGATATCGATAAAATCCGCCGACCGCGCTCAGAGCATAAACTACCCAACGTGCTGAGCAAGGAGGAGATAAAGCGGATAATAACCGCACCGCAGAACATTAAGCACCGCACTATGTTAAGCCTAATATACGCCTGTGGTTTGCGCCGCAGCGAACTGATAGAGCTAAGGCCTAACAGCATAGATAGCAAGCGAAACTTGCTGATTGTGCGACAATCGAAGGGAAACAAGGACCGCGTTGTTCCGTTATCGGCAAAGACCATTGAGATGCTGCGCGATTACTACAAGATGTATAAGCCCAAGGTATGGCTATTTGAGGGACAGGAGGCTGGAGAGCAGTACACAGCAGGAAGCCTACAAAAAGTGCTAAAGTATGCTATACAGAAAGCGGGAGTTCGCAAACCAGTAACGCTACACTGGCTAAGACACAGCTATGCAACTCATTTGCTAGAGAGTGGAACCGATTTACGCTATATACAGGAGCTTCTAGGCCATAAAAACTCCAAAACCACGGAGATATACACGCATGTATCGACCCAAAGCATTCAAAAAATAAAATCGCCCTTTGATGATTTATAATAAAACACTACTTTTGATATTGTGCACCTTTGGTATACAATACATCCAAAATTTGGAGCTATTAATAAACCATAGGTATACAGATAAGTGAGTTATGGGCAACGGTCGACGAGAACCGAGAAGATTAAGGTCATCGGCAGACCGTCCTCCTACCCTAACGACCACTCTCGCAGAGATTGTTGATTAACGAGGCGATTATAAGCCTTGATTGACGTGCATCTCGGACGGACTTTCGATGACCTTGAAGCAATTTTTTCCTTGACGCTCATAGACGATTGAACCCAGCCCGATTGGTGTTTAGATTGGATTTTTGCTTGGTTTGCTGCTTGCAGCTTGACAACTTTTCGATTTATTGGACAAGCCCGATGCTCTTAAAGGCTTGACTGCTGTGCATAGAAAGCGGTGTGAAACACTTGAAGGAATTGAATTTCCTTTCGCTCGAAAAAATTGCTTTGCCAAACGCTAAAACCTACCCGATTGGATTGGCATAAACCTTGATTGTCGTGCGATTTCACGGCTTGAACGCGCTAAGCCCACGCAGGACGATTTCGACGCCTAGAAACCGCAGCCCATAACACGTGGCAAAAAATATTGGGGCTAGACCTTGCAGATGCGGGGTTTTTATTACCTTTAACTTTGTTTCTAACGGCGGATAGATGTTCGGTTTCAACTCCCCAACATTCCTTGCCACGGAAACGTTATGGGCAAGTTAAAGACGACGTTGCACAAGCCTTTTTAGCAAAACGAATTTTATAAAACTAGGAAAGCAAGATAGTTATAAACCAAAATAATTGAATTAACTAACCAAAACATCAAATTATGAACTCATTAATGATTATAATTATTTCAGCTGCAATAGGTATAGTTATTTTCCTAGTTCTTCGTGAATTCAACTGCTGGTATTGGAAAATTAATCAAAGAATTCAATTAATGGAAGAACAAAACGAACTTTTGAAAGAATTATTAAAAAATAAAGAATATCAAAAAGCAGACAATTCAGAGAATATTGCAAATAAAGAAAGTTCAAAATCTGTTCACAAAGAAATTGACCTTGAAAAACTTAAAACATTGATTGAAAAAGAAAGAAACAAAAATATTTTCGGAAAAAGTTCTCGTTCAGAGATTATTGATTTAATCGAAAGTCACTGTGAATCAAAAAATGATTGCATTAACTTGATTGATAATTACAGCATAAAATATGGTAGCAATTTAATAAATGATTTAAAGGCTCTTTCAACAAGTTATGAAGGTATAAAACAAATGCTTTCTGTTTTCATAACCTATGAAGTAGTTGAAAAAAATCATCCTCACGAGATAATAACTAATTAATTTCTCAACTAATAATTTACAACTATGAAAAGAATAGTTTTAAACTCATTTGTATTTGGGTTACTTCTCTTGTTAACAAATTCTTGCGAGCAAGGCTCACAAAAAAAATCTTCACAACTAACAACTGAAACCCAGAAAGAAGTCAAGAAAAATGAAATCTTTGGAATAAATAGCGAAGAAGTTTATTTAAAAGTTGAGCCAAGTGAGAGTTCAGATAAACTTATAAACAAGAAAGCATCTGAAATGCTTAAAGAAACTAGATATGCAGTAATTGGTTATGAAGAAAAGGTTGTTATTCTTGAAGAAAAAGGAGAATGGTCAAAAATACAAGTTGTTAAACCTGAACATTTATCTGCAACATACATTGGGTGGATACAATCAAAATTTATTGAAGGTAAGGAAAGTAAACCAATTGAAAAACTTGACCCAAAAACATTTGAAATAATTAAAACAAGCCATAATGCTACTGTTGAAAATTATCATGTTTTATTATTAACAAAAGACTTTAGCAAAGAAAGTGTTAGAGAATTTATTATAAAATTTCGGAACGAAAACTGTAAGAGAAAATCTAACGTTTATGTATATGATACAAATACTATTGTTCCACTGATAGATTTATATCCATTAGTTAAGAATGATTATTTAAAAATGGCCGACCATTTTGTTGCATCGTCATCGTTTGATGCTCCAAATTCAATAATGTGGTATCCATTTCAAGATATTCAATACAAAGAATACGGCGGAAAGAACTGGAAGAAAGAACCGATTAAATAACCTGCCCATAACAAGTGGTTTAGCCTACTGGGGCTGATGATGCAGATACGAAAGTTTTTTGTATTTTAGTTTGTTCTTAACGTGGGATGACGCCGCTGGGGTTTAACTCCCCAGCAGCCCAAACCACTGACCGTTGGCAGCAAGTTTAAAGAATGACAAATAACGATTGACATGAGAATAGCATTATTGCTTTTATTCTTTTCTATTTTAACAATGAGTTGTAACCAGAAAAGATTGAACGAAAAGAAAGATAATAACACTGATACTACTAAGAGGATGGAAAATTCTGAGTTATCAGAAGAAAATGATGTTAGAAAAAGACAAATTGCATCACTCAATTATGAATTCAAATCAGTTGAATACCATGACCTTGAATCAAAAATTATTATAGATCTAAATGGAGACGGGATCATCGATACCGCTGAATTCCTGAAAGAAAATAATAAAGGAGGAATAATAATAACTGATGGAAAGACTAATGAAAAATTTAAAATAGGACTAGGGAATAATTTTTATGGAATTGGCGACAATTTTGACTGGGTTGAATATTGGGGTATAGTTAAAGATAAATCGACAGGTGAAATATTATTTAATGAAAAAGACGGAATTCTTGGAGACACTATTGTGACATTAGAAAATCCATCAATCGTTGTAAGAAAAGAATTTGTTGGTGGTGGTGTTATTACTTTTAAGAAAGGGAAATATATTTGGATACATCAATCTGACTGACAAATAAAACCTGCTGCCAACAGCTGCTAAAAATCACTGGGGCAGATTGTTAGATAGGATTTATTTTGTATATTGGCAATCATTTTAGCGGGGGACAAGACCGCTGCTTCGAACTCCCCAGCGCTTTTTAGCAGCAGGCGTTGGCTGTAATGTCATTCATTTCATTTGAGTTTACTATTGATTACCTAGCTTGCCGATGTTATCGGCATTTTTGTTTTAGGGATTATCCCGATTTACAACCATTCTTCCTCCCTACTTTGCGAAA
>JAEXVC010000107.1 GCA_023406715.1 Bacteroidota bacterium
GCACTACACTCTCCTTCACACCGGGAGTTTTGCAACTTACAGTTTTGGTTGGCTCCGACATCAATCCTCCACTATCCTCTGCCTTTAAGTAATAGATATACTCCTTGCCATTCTCAACCTGCTTATCGGTATAAGTTGTAAACTTATCGTTAGTACGAGCGAGCTTTGCCATAAGGGTAAATAGCGAGTCGCTCTTCTCCCTGCGGTAGAGCCTATGGTAAGCCAAATCGTCGCTGGAACTGTTAGCCCAGTTTAGCACAATGCTTCCATCCTGCTCCGCAATACTTTTAATAACGGGCGATACTGGAGGAATAACATCGGGACGAGCAAGGGTTAGCATCTCCGAAAAGTCCGATTGGTTCTGCCTTAAATCAATAGCACGTACTTTATAGTAGATATTGCGAGTAAGGGTTTTGATATTAATGGAATCGGTAAATACTGTATCGGAAATTACTCCAGGGGTTTCCAATATAAACTCAAAACTAGGATTATTGGATGAGTAAACCCTGTAACCCTCCAAATCCTTATCGGTATTGCGGTTCCAACGCACTGTAACACGCCCAACACTATCCACAAAACCTAGCAGTTTTTGAGGAGCGGTAGGAGGGAAACTATCCACCAACTCGGCGTAGGTTGTAATAGCAGAGAACTTCTCCTTGGTTGTGTTAAATACCGAAATTAGGTAGTAGTTGGTAATATCGGGAGTAGAATCCACAAACGACCTTTCGGTTGGCTGTTTACTCTCGTATATTCTGGTTTTACGGCCTTTAGGTTTTGATGAGCTGTACACCCTAAAGCCCGATATGTAGCTGTTCATCTCCTCAGGGTAAGTCCACGTTAACTTAACCTTATTATTATCGATAACCGAATTCTCAACAATTACCGGGGCAACAGTAATAGGCAATGTACCCTTACCAAAAAGCGAATCCGATGGAGGGCCAAGCTCGCCAAAGGCACTAATACCCCTTACCCGGTAGTAGTAAAGCAAATCGTTGCTCAACAGGGTATCGCTTACGAAGAGTAGTTCTGGCGTTACACCCTCCTCCGCCACGGGCACTATGCCACCCTCGCGAATAGATTTGTAGGTATTGCCCTTATCATCGGAGCGCTCCACTATGTAACTGTTGTAGATATGCTGCAAATACTTAAAGTTCCACGATAGCGTAACAACCTTATCGACCCACTCGGCTTTGAAATCGAATGGTTTAGGTAGAGGCTGATACTCGGATATACCCGTAAAGGCCGATGCGGTATCGACCCGCATAATTGAATCGGGTACTGGAATAAAAACCTTGTAGAGGTACTTCTCGTTGGGTTTTGCCGTTTTATCGGCAAGGTACAAGCCCGAAAGCCTAGCGGCCGTAATGGACTGGTCGGCAGCGTAAAGGGCAAAGCTAAACCTATGCATCTCGTTCTTGTACTTTTTCATGGCGATAAATGGGTTGCCACCCGTGCTTACACCCTTATACTCGTCGTTAAAGATGCACTCGCCAGCAATGCCCACATACTTATCATCGGCAAGGGGTTCCCACTCGGTTAGCGGGCGTGGCTTTAAGGGCTCGCTGTTAAGCTGAACCACCTCAACCTCCTTTGGAATTTTTTTATCGCGCAAAATGGTGTAGCGCAATACAGTGTAGCCATACTGGTTACCAACCTTCCAAACCTTTTGGTTTGTGGGCGCCCAGCGTAACAGTACAGAATCCTTACGTGGACTACAAAGCAGCTCCACCCCATTTTTCTGCGAGTAAACCGCACCGCTAGCAAAAAACAAAAACACTAAAAAAACTACAAGAAACTTTTTATACATATATTACTGTTTAACTAATATTTTACTAAAAACCATATCTTACAAAAAATCGCTACGTTACCGCATGTTGGGCTTAGGCTAAAGCCTAAGTACAATATATCCTTGCAGGCTGAGCCTGCATTTGAAAGTCTGACGGCGGTACAACCACTGCCAAACCCCATTCGTCTATTTCATTTTATAGCCTCTGCCCAACTGGGTTTATTCTACTTTTGCTATTTTTTCATATTCTACAAACTCAATCCCTGTTATTCTTTCCTTTATTATTTCATTTTTCAAGCGCTCACTTATTAAAGTAAAACATTGAGCACCTGTAATTTCAAATAAATCGTAATTCGGAAAACTTTTATTTAACTGAATAAAACTATATCTCAGAGACTTTCCTCTTGTCACAACTAATTCTCTACTTAAATTCACTATGTCGTCGTATGATGATAAATAGATTTTTTTTTCTACTTCAAAAGGAGGTAGTCTTTTATACAGTTCTAGTTCAGTAGCATTGAAATTTATAAATCTTTCAATTTGAGTAATGTAATGAAACCAATAATATTTTTTCTCAGTACCAAAAACATCTATTGAATAAAATCGATTGGGTGGTAAATTGAATTTTTCCAATAAAATTTTGAATTTATGACTTACTACCATCCCAAATTCTAGTATACCACCGTCGAGGATGTCTGTATCTATACTTTTAGGATTTAACATCAAACCATAGAGGGGTTGATGGTCTGGAAATACATTTGGCAAAATATTATAAATAGAATCTACATTATATCCTTCAGCTCTTGTAGTTTGTGGATAAAATCCGATTACTTCTGTTTCATTAGTTCGTCCAATATTATAGTACTTCATATTATTATTTTAACAATTTAGGGATTGATGGATTAACAAACTGTTTAAAATATTCATTCAAATTTAAGTCTGATTTGGAAGCATTTTCAATCAAATCTCTCATATCAGGAATAAGGACTTTTTGAATAAACTCATTTGCAGACTCAGGTGTAAAATTTGGCACATTTTGTCTATATTCTGAAAGTCTATGAACAACATAATCATCATAAGCAGGATGGTTGCCATGCATGCCTTCGTTTAGTGACTTCTTATATTTTGACAATCCAATGCCATTCTCGAATTCATTTAAATGAAACCCATCTTTTGCTGCAGCTTGTACCACAGAATGCTCACCTGATTTTGTCCAAGTCAAAATATGATGAGCTTCATCATCAATAGTGCCAAGTAACTTTGCCAAGTCACTCCTGTTCCCAAAATCAATCAAGCCATCTGCTGTCTTAGACCATTTTAAGGTAATTGTTCGTCCTTCTAATGTAATTTGTCTAGTTACAGATGTTAATCCATTAGCAAACTCTCCCCCAACGTTATATCTTCGAACACCGTTAACAACTCCTTCTATAAATTCTTCAGCACTGCCAGTAACCCTTGCTATCCCGCTTTCATTAGAAACTTTGTCTGCTATTTCATCTATTTTTGTCTTTAAGTTAGGATCTATATTGCTTAATTTCTTTAACTCGTCAGCGTCTTTATACATTTTCTTTACCAAAGCCTCCATTCCAGTTGCTGAAATAGATCCTATACCGTAATATAGTTGGAAAGTATTCCATGAATCCAAGAACTCTTTGCCTTGTTCAGTAGCATTTAACTGCTCGTAAAATGCATCGTTAATAACAATATCGGAAATACTAAGCGTTAAGTCGATGGTTGCTTTTGCTGTTAAATAAACCTTTCGAGCCGCACCCGTGGCTTTAACTGCAGCAGTTACTTCTCCAACTCCAATAAAGCATAATCCAACATCTACGGCTAACTTAAGACCTGCATATAACTTTTGATTATTCTTTTCATTAAACAATGAGTATGCATAACATGCAGGAACTGCCATTACCGAACCTTTTCCAAACTTTTGGGTATCGCTATACTCCCAATCCTTAACAAAATTAACGTAAACATAACTATAAGGTTCAGTTGTTACTATTTGAACATTTGGGATTGTTGGCAGAATGGTTTTTTCAGTAACGCTCAGGCTTACTTTACCTTCATCAGTAAAATATTCATATAAATTATCGCCCGTCCAAGTTCTTGGATTAATCACTAAATACCTTTGCTCATTTTTGGCTTCCTTCGAAGTGAAATTGACATCTTTAGGATAGTATTCAAAAATCCACTTAACAAGTTCTCCGCTAAACTTTACAAAGTTATCTGCATCTATACCATCATAAAGTTTAGCTAAAAGATGCGGATACTTTTCTTTGCCATTCTCGTTCAACACCTTATGCGAACTGCTAATCAAATCATCTAGCAATTGTTTTTTATCTGAATCAGGCGTTTTTAGTAATAAATTCAATACTACTAGTTCGGTTTGATCTCCAAAAATAATGTAATCAGTAAGGTTTCCTTTGCATAACTCTTTTATACAATTAAGTCTCTGTTTATAAGGTATACTTGTATAGTACCCTATTGGCAAAGTAGTTAAAAGATCATATAGTACAGAATTGTCCTTTATTTTTTCAATAGTTCCTCCTATGCTCTTAAGCGCTTCAGAATAAACCCGAATAGAGTTCTCATAAATATTTAATTCTGAAGTGACAAAATCTTTATTTGGGTCTACGATCCTTGGCTTATAACTCTTATAAGTTTTCAAAATTTCATTAACAGCAACTATATCAAATAAAGACTTAAAATGATCTTTATCGGCTGAACTTGTAGCCTCCTCCATATCGTTTAGGAGTCTTGTTATGCGCCTGCAAATATTTTCATTCTCGTTAAACTTAGGGTTCTTTTTTGCACTCTCCCACCATTTTTTTGCAACTTCACCTAACTTAGCTTCATCAAACCATTCCAAGCACTCACTTGTATACTGTATAGTTTTAATTAAAACTTCATCTTGAAGAGTTACCTTTTTACATAGTTCAGTGTTAGTTATATGAGAACTGCTATAAAGACCTGATTTTATTTCTAGAGTACAAGTTTGGTTTTCGATCCCAATATATACTTTTACCGTTTTCTGCGTTGAATTCTTCAAATAGTCACAGCCTTCCTGGTCAAATCTCTTTTCTGTCTTTAGTTTTCCATTTTCTCTAGAATCCTTTGGATAAAATCCATCAAATAGGACATCACTAGTATTTGCATAGTAAATCTCATTATTGTATTTAAAGGCATTCAGCGTACCACTACTATTTCTTGAAGCATTGTGACCCAATTGGTTTGTCCCAACAAAAACATATGCTTGTCCAAAACTTAAACCTTGTAATTTTTGGGAATCAAAAGTGATGATCTTCCCATCGGGTCTTACAAAGTTAATTTCACCACTCTCGTTAATGCCTAAGTCAACTAAGGTACTTAAGGATGTATTTATCATCTCCCCCTCCTTCTCATCCTGTGCCCAAGCAAACCAAACACTCTGAGGGTCGCGAATAAATTCCCACTGGTGTTTCCAGAGCTCTGTACCACCGTTGTAGTCCATTAGGTTTTGGGTGGTGTGCTCGGCCGCAATAAAGTTTTCGGGGCTAAAGGTATGGCGTAGGTTAAATGCACCATGTCCTAGTTCGTGAACTATTACAAACAGGTTGGGGCTATCGTAAATAAAGCCCACCTGCCGCTGCAATGGCATATAACCGGCCACATCGCCCGTTTTGCCCACCACGTTGTCCACAAAGAATAGGTATAGGGCATCGCTCTCTAAGTTGTTCTTCTCCTTAAACTTGCTTATTATGGCATTCTGGTCGGAGTTGTAAACCGCTATGGCGCTGCTGCCTCCGTGGGTCATTTGGCCATTGGGGAAGGTTACGGATACGCTCTCGTTAATTGGAACTACCTCCCAACGTGTTACTGCCTGCGCGTAAACTGTGTTTAGCACGTTCTGCAATGCGGTAACATCGGGTAGTTTGGCGTTATTCACGGGTACAATGTAGAGCTTCTTAACCTGCTGGTCGTAACTCATTACCTCCAACTTACCAGCCACCTCCTCGGTGGTGTCGGTTACGGCCTTGTAGGCGTAGAGCGAGGTAACTGTGCCATCGGCACGGCCACGTAGGGTTAACTCGCCACCCGTGGTAACAGCGGGTATTCCCATCTCGTCGCGGAAGGTAATGCCCTTCTCAAAGGAGCTTGGCACAACCTTATCGGTAGCAAAACTGGCCACGCTCTTGTACGAGGGTACATAGCCATTCCCCAGAGCGGGGTAACCATTGCGCAGCGCCTGTTTCTGCTCCGTGTACGCATCGAACCCGTACTTTTGGGTTGGCGAGGCCGCAAAGTTAACAGTGGTAGCAGACTGGTGCGATTCCTTTTCCTCCTTGTAC
>JAEXVC010000179.1 GCA_023406715.1 Bacteroidota bacterium
GCCTTGGGTTCTAGTCGGGCAAAATCAAGTGCGTTAATTAGGTTGCTGAACTTATCGCCATTAAACATAAAGATATCGGTTGATAGGTACTGCCATTCGCCTGTAAAGTAGAAGTTTGCCGTATCGCTAAAAATTAGTTTGGGCTCAATATCGCGTTGCGAAAAACTGGTTACACTAACTAACACTAAGGCTATAAGTACACCAAATTGTTTTATCATTGTTACAAGGGGTTTGGAAGAACTACTCTCTATTACGAAATCCGCTTAAAAATAGTTGTGGAAAAACTTTCAAAAACCAGACCAATAGCGCAACATCATTTTAACAAGGCGTTGGCAAATATTAAGTCGGTTTGAGTGGTTATTTTGATATTTTCCCTATTGCCATTTACGGTAAAAACCTTTTCGCCCATCGCCTCAATCACCGATGCATCGTCGGTAAAACTTGCATTAAATGGTTGCTCGTAGCACCGTTTTATTAAACTAGCTTTAAAAACCTGTGGGGTTTGAACCAAAAGAACGTTGCTTCTTGGGAATGCCCATGAACTATCTTTTTCAATAATTCGGACAGATTCTACTGGTTGTATTACAGGAATTGCGTTACCCAATTTCTCGGCTGTAATGTAGCATTCCTCAATAACACTAGGATTTACTAAAGGCCGAACGCCATCGTGAATGGCTACAATGCTGTTGGCATCATAAACTAAATCAATACCATTTTTAACGGATAAAAAACGCTCTTTGCCTCCTACGGTTACTTTGTGTTTTGTTTTATAGCTGTGTTTTCTACAAAGCTCATTCCATTGCCCAACTTGTGCTTCGGGAAGCACAACAATTATTTCGGGTCTATTTGCCAGTCCATCAAATACATCGATAGTCCACATTAGAATGGGTTTACCATTTAACTCGATGAATTGTTTGGGTATGTCGCAACCCATCCGAACTCCCGAGCCTCCCGCAACTATTATGGCGTATCGCATTGTTTGCATCACATCATTTTTTATTATTCTAGTGCGATAAAGTTACAAAAAAGAACAGTTAAACTTGAAAAGAATTGCTAGTAGAAAATTATACAGAATTGAATGTTAATGTAATAACATTGCTTCAGTTTGATTTTTAAATATTTATTATTGATATTTGCCTCGGATGCATGGAGAAAATTTTGGGGAGATTAATGCTTTCGGCATTATATCATCCTGCTTACAGTTAATTAACTAGAAACTATTACTATGGTTGAGTATAACTATGTAAAAGAGTTTGTTGAAAAGAGCATCAAGACGAACTGGAATCAACCGGCTCTTTCGGATTATCAGGGTGGCACATACTCTTATGGCGATGTTGCCAAGCAAATTCAAAGAATACATAATATTTTAAATACTTGGGGCGTTAAACAGGGCGACAAGGTTGCTCTTATTGGTCGTAATAATGCCAACTGGGGAATTCTATACCTAGCAACTGTTTCGTACGGAGCGGTAATTGTTCCTATACTGCCCGATTTCTCAGCTACCGATGTTCATAACATAGTAAATCATTCCGATTCCGTTATTCTTTTTGCTGGAGAAATGATTTGGCCGAATCTTAGCGAGGTGGAAATGCCGAATCTTAGGGCTGTTTTCTCCGTAAATGATTTTAACTTACTGGTTAACAGAGATCCTGATGCCAACGATAGGTATAATGCACAACGAACCTCAATAGAGGATGAAATAGCGGCATTAACCGCCGACAGGGTTAACTATGCCAATGTGTCCAATGCTAAACTTGGCGTAATAAGTTACACATCAGGAACAACTGGATTTTCAAAAGGCGTTATGTTACCACTAAATAGTTTGGCTGCCAATGTTGATTATGGCAGGAAGAACATTGGGCTTGTTTCTGGTGATAAAATAGTATCGTTTTTACCGCTGGCACATGCGTTTGGTTGTGCCTTTGAGTTCCTTATGCCATTTGCTGTTGGTTGCCATATTACCTTCTTAACAAGAATACCCACACCGCAAATAATACTTAAGGCGTTTGGCGAAATTAAACCCCGCCTTGTTCTGGCTGTACCTTTAATTATTGAGAAGATTTATAAGAAACAGCTTTTGCCAAAGATTAGCACTCCCGCAATGAAGATTCTTATGAATATTCCCTTGATCAACAATCTTATTTATAGTAAGATAAATAAAAAACTCTCCGATGTATTTGGAGGGGAGTTTCTCGAAATTGTTATTGGAGGTGCCGCTCTAAATCCAGAGGTGGAGGATTTCTTGCAGAAAATCAAGTTCCGCTATACGGTGGGTTATGGAATGACCGAATGTGGGCCACTTATTTCTTACTCAGGGTGGAAAACAAACCCCAAAGGATCATGTGGAAAAACAATTAACTACCTTGAGGTAAAAATAGACTCCAAAGACCCGCAGAACGAGGCAGGAGAAATACTTATCCGTGGTGAGAATGTAATGGAGGGATACTATAAAAATTCTGAGGCAACCTCCAAAACCTTGGTTGATGGTTGGTTACGTAGCGGCGACCTTGGTGTAATGGATAAGCGCGGATTTATCCATATTATGGGTCGAAGCAAGAGTATGATTCTTGGGCCAAGTGGTCAGAATATTTACCCAGAGGAGATAGAGGCGCGTTTAAATAACCTGCCATATATTCAGGAGTCGCTAATAGTTGAGCAAAAAGGAAAGTTGGTGGGATTAATATATCCCGATTACGAATCGATGCAGCAGCAGGGATTAAGCGATAATGATATTGCGCCAGTTTTAGAACAACACAGGGTTGAACTAAACAAGCACTTACCGCAGTACAGCCAGGTTGTAAAACTTCAAATTTACAATCAGGAATTTGAGAAAACACCCAAGAAAAGTATAAAGAGATTTTTGTATCAGTTTTCGGATAATTAATTCTTTGATTATTAAATATATAAAAAGCAAACAGGGCTTTATGCCCTGTTTGCTTTTTATATATCATGATTATTGGGAACATGATACTGTGGTCCAGTTTCTGGAATTTTCCAAACCACCACATTAACAGTATTAGAACCAGTATTGCTACACCCGTTTGCTGAGGTTACAGTTGGAATTGAATATGTGTAAGTTTTACTTGCATCCGGACCAAGCCAAACAGGTTTATTTGCAACTATAGGAATAAAAGTGTATGGCGATGTTGCGCCTGGAATGCTTTCAGTAGAAGTGCCATTTGTTATATCAAAGCTATATGGCGATGTTCCCCCACTAAGCGTTATAGTTAATTCTGTATTATCTCCATCGCAAATATTTCCATAACTTGGAACAATGGCAAGCGTTGCTGTTGGTCGTTCGTTTACGGTAACAGCTAGTGTAAGCGGTGCACTATCGCCACAACCATTTGTGGTGTATACGCTAACTGTTCCTGACAATGCATTGTTTGCAAAATCAATTTCAATGGCATTGCCAGAACCCACAACACTTCCTCCTGAGCCAGAGTAACTCCAAGTATATGTTAACGAAGGATTATTTGGTACAGAGTAATCAACTCCAATATCGCCTTGGCAAACAGCATCGTCGTAAAGAACGAATGCAGCGGGTTTTTCGGGTAGTAATGGGAAAGAAATTACAACATCATCGGAGGAAGTACACCCCCCGTTTGATATTGTCCATGTAAGGGTATATGTACTACCATTAGTACCGTTAAACTGACTATTGTTTACAGTTGGGAATAAAACAGTTCCACCAGCACCACTAACAGACCACAATCCTGAACCAACTGCAGGATTGTTTGCATCCAATATGGCTGATGTTGCTCCGCACAACGATTGATCCAAGCCCGCACTAGCTGTTGTGGGAACAGTATATGTTGTTATAATAGTTGCATCAACAACGCCAGTTTGAATTGGAGCAGAGTGAGGTGGGTTGTCGTATGTAAAACTAGTAAGTTGGTAAGTATCGCCAATTGCATCAGTTGGTAATGTAAATGGAAGAGAACTTACTGTTATTGGAGCTTGAGCAATACCGCCCTTTTTGTATCCAATTATGAAATTTAAGTTTAGAGCATCAACACCAGTAAACACTACGGGAATTCCAGCGTTTCCGCAAATTGAACCCGTAATGTTAAATCTTGCTCTCGGCTTAGTTACATTAATACATCCAATTGTAAAGTTGCTTGAACCTGCAACAGGAATCGTAATACGTGACGTTGTGTATACAGTTCCGTTATTATCATCGCCAGTTGCCGCAGAGGTTAATTCCTCCCAGCTAGATGTTGTAGTGTTGTACCTTACAACTCGCATGTCAGACAATCCATTTTCGGTCATAAGCGGTGTCAAGTCGCTACTTGAATCCCACGATAGATTAACAACAGCCTGACTTCCACTTGCTGCAGAAACAGTCCAGTATTCCTGTGCGTTAACATAGGATATTGGAGCTGTAAAACTGCTAAATGTACTATTTGGAGCAAAATATTCTACTGTCCAGAGTATTGTTCCAGTTTGCGTAGACGATAATCGAGCCTTATTACCCAAGATTGTTCCTTTCCCAATTGGGAAAATAAAACTATCGCCCTGATTTATTCTTTTTGTAAGAGGCCCATTTACAAACGATGTTGTTTTTCCGCCACTGGGTGTAACACAGTTAATGGCAGTATTTGTAATTGTAAGTGTTGCAGTTGAAGACGTACTAATATTTCCTGAGGTTAACAGCAGATTTCCCGCCACTTCAATAGCTCCAGTATTATTAACCGTTAGTCCTAATGGGTTATTAATTTCGAAGTTGTTGAATGCATTTGCACCAGTAAAGTTACCCAGAGCACCGCCAATTGTTTGTGCAGTAGAACCTGCAAAACTTACAGTGGCTCCTGCACCAGTTCCACTAGTGAATGTTCCTACCAAACGTTCAAACGTACCCAAAATAGTTAATTTTCTATTATTTAGGTTATTTAACGTTGGACCATTAATAAGAAGTCGCTTACAAATGGTTAAATCTTTGTTAGGCAACGAACGTGTACCTGTTCCTGTAAAGTATAAACGAGGTAATGAAGTATATAAATCTGCAACCAAAGTATAGTTGGTTGAACCACCATACTCCAAAACACCATCGCTAGAGCAATCAAAAAAGGCACTGTACCTACCAGCAGGGAATGTTGCTGCCTCCAGATGCAACGTTCCATTTCCTGTTACTGTTCCTAAATTATGTCCAAAGGTTGACGGATCAACATTTAATGTTCCATCAATTTTTGTACGGTAAGTTGCGGCATAGTTCTCATTTACAGTGACAGTTGTTCCTGCCTTAATAGTAACAATAAAACCATTTGGGGCACCAGTCAATGTGTAAGGGTCTCCGCCGGTTTGTGTCCAGTTTGAAGCATTATTCCAAACACCAGTGGCAATGTTTGTAAACTCAGGAACATTATTAGGCAAGGCAGGGTCAATACCTGCAGTGTACTCGCC
The DNA here is from genome assembly GCA_023406715.1 of Bacteroidota bacterium. Classification (GTDB taxonomy): domain Bacteria; phylum Bacteroidota; class Bacteroidia; order Bacteroidales; family Tenuifilaceae; genus SB25. Next base: position 5,404 of record JAEXVC010000179.1, read on the forward strand.
ACTAATATTATTTGAATTGTTGAATCGGAATATTATGGTGTTGTTACTTTCGTCAACATCGTCAACGCTGAATTTGGCCCAGTTAGTTCCGGGTATTAGAAGTCCTGCTGCTATGTAGTTTGCCTCAGTATTAATCCCGGTTACTTGAACGTCTTCTTCAAGGTAGTTCAGGGTTACATTGCCATTAAATCCTGCAATACCGTTACTTTCTATTTCCCAAAAATAGTCCAGAACATTGGTTGGGTCTATTACTCCCGGGTGATTATCGTTAATGTTATTCAAACGAATATATCCAACATTTGTATTATCGGTATACTTCAGTATTGCCGGAGTATATTTATTAGACGTCCCCATAGGGAAAGTAAAGGTTTGTTCAGCCCCACTATAAATTGGGAAATATTTCCTTAAACCCACATTACTAAACACTCCATCAGATGCAATCATTTTTGTTGGTCCAAATCCGCTTCCCTCAATTTCACTATTTATACCCAGAGTCATTAAGTGCTGGTTGATATTAAAAATACCATTGGTAAGTTTTATGTTTTTTTGAAGGGTTATATTGTCATTTACCCTAGCGCCATTGGTGTTGTCAAGTTCTAACCGACCAAAAGTACCAGTACCAGAAACTTCTTGCTGAACAGTTCCATTAAGTATAACACCACCAACACTTGCATCACCATCATAATTGGCATTATTAACCAGATTCCCTTTTAAGTTGATGCTATATGTGCTGTTAAGCAGCTGCCCAGAACTTAAGGTTAAATTGTTAAAAACGGTAATATCCCTAATTAATGATAGCGATGTAATAGGGTTAACTGTTAGGTTATAAAAATTGGTTATGGAACTTCCCTGTATACTTTGAACATTACCGTTGAAAGTTGTTAGGTTAGTGTAATAGTTATAAGTTCCATTATTAACGAACCCTCCCTTAACAGTAACATTAACGCTGTAAGCGTTGTTGGCATCTAAAATACTGTTAGCGTTGCTAATTGTTAAGTCGCCATTCAAAACTAAAGGACTAATTAGCAGAGTAACCGTAGCGTTTCTTGTTAAAGCAGCATAACCAGTTATTGTAAGATTGTTTAGAGGCACATTAGCATCAAGCAAGTAGTTTTGAACAGCATTTACTGCTGGACCAACAGCAGGTGTTTGAGTGAAATTAATTGTACTTGAGCCTCCTACCGAACTGGATGCTGCACGAATATAAAGGTCTCCATAAGTACTTCCGCCACTGCCGCGTACAATAGTTAGGCTACTTGAGCCCGACATGTTGAAAACACTTCCAGAATTGTAAACTTCTAATTTTGCATTGGTTGTATTAGCCGCTTGTCCATTAATTACAACCCGGCTTGTTCCACTTTGACGATATTTGAGAACACCCGCAGTAGAGGCTGGGTTCATGCGAATTTGACCATTTACAACAAGCGTACCACCTTGTACATCAATTTCGGACAGTCCACCTCCACCATACTCAATGTCGTTGTTATTTGCTGGGCTTGCCGCTGGACCTACATAAACAGTTGAATTTGCAATTGTTAATTTTCCGTTTAGGTATAAATCGTTGGTATTAGAATTGGCGTTAGCAATGAGCACGTTTGTGTTATTGGCATTACTTGCCAAATTTATTTCTAACCCAGATGTTCCAGGAATTGTAAACGTTGATGCTGTTGTTATTGTAAAGTCAGTCCTTGGGTCGGTCAATAGATACTGTAAGGTTCCATTCTGTAAAGTTAACCAACCATTAACTGGAGTTGAAATATTTCCGCCAGTAAACGAAAGGGTTGTTACTTGGCTTGTCCCTTTATTAACAGTAACGTTTCCAAAAATAGTTGCACTACGATGCAGTGGCGATGCTGGGTCTGTAAATCCATAGCCAGTACCCGATGCTCCTGCATAGGCCGTATTATTTGCAGTGAAAACGGTTGCATTTGTGCTTCCAAAAAATATTACGGGAACAGCATTTAAGCACACATAGCTCCTACATGTTGAACCAGTATTTATTATATTATTGGCATTATTAATGAGATTTCCTCCAATAGATAAACTTTGGCTTGTATTACTTTGCCATACGTTTATAGCTGCTCCAGAGGCTACCGTTACATTTCCATTAACTACAATGTTTTGTGCTCCACCAGCGTTTCCTCCATACCAGCCCAAGGAGCCTCCTTGGATATCCATATTTCCATTTATTGTAATTGTTTTGGAAATTCTGGGAATATTGAAAACCCCTGGATTTGTAGGGTCAGGATAATTAGAATCCCATGTAGGGCAAAACCAAGAGTCCGCATTTTGACCTTTTATAGTACAATTCCCGTAAATTAAAACATCGGTATTTCCAAAAATAATGTTAGAACCTCCTACTGGACTGATAATCAAATTACCGTACTTATTGATATTGTTCGGTAACCAATATGTTGTTCCAATACCTGGATTTACTGTATAAAGTTCTGTAGAGCCTAGGTTTACGTTAAAATCGGAGAAGTCACCAGAAGGGAATACAAAATAATATCCTGAGTTAAAGTTTGTGGTCAACCTAAATAATCCATTACCATTAGGATGTGATGTTACAACATTAAAATTACATCCAGGGTTATAACCAATATCAAGAGTTGCGCCTGCCTCAATCTGAAGATTTGCACAACTTCTTATATCCGTGTTGGCCGTTGTGTTATTAGTATTGAGCGTAATGGTATGGTTGTTTCCAATAATAACTATATCCGATGCGCCTGGGGCTACAGCAGGAGCGTCGTCGGTAGTATGATTGGTAAGCGACCAGTTTGCAGGATTACCCCACCATCCACTATTTCTACTATAAAAAGTTAACGGTGCGCCAAAGGGACTTGTTGGGTTATTATCGCCAGCAGTAAAATCGCCTTCAATATAATCCACTCCCGAAAGCCAAGGACCATCTATTACATTTGTTCCAGTATTAATACTTGCATTTGTTCCATTTGTCCAGCTAACAGCACCAACGTCAAATCGAGCAGGAACATACTCGTCTTCTGTAATTCCTCCGCCAGTTATTACATCTGACTGGTCATAGGTGTAAGAATGACTTACAGATCCTGCTGTGACACCGACAAAGTTTTCAGACTTAACCCTCCAGTAGTAGGTTAAACTACGATTCTTTACCGATGTGGCATAGTGCTCAGAGCCAACAGGAACTACAGTAATTGTTCCGTAGGTAGTTGGATTTGTTGAAAAACTAATGGTTGCAGGCGTATAAACGGGTGTACCTGCGTGACTGGTTGATGGAGCTCCAATTGGAAAAGTAAAACTATTAGAGGCTGCGGAGTAAACCTTCGAAACGCTTGCATTACCAACCTCTCCCTTAGTATATACAAAACGGTTTGCATCGGCACCATTTACACTGGCAGAGGCTCCCATAAGTAAGTTATACTCCTGAAGGTTAAGTTTTTTATATCCCGTTGCTGCTCCAGTGAATCTTAGAACGCCATTAATGGTAATGTTGTTTAGTAATGTAACATCAGCTGTTCCTGCAGAGGGTTTGTTTAGTTCTATGTTCGTGAAAACTCCATTCCCATTTCCGCTTATTGTTATTGCGGCATCGCTATTTAAAACTAAATAACCGCTTGGAGATGTTGAACTTGTTCCATTGTTCTCAATATTTCCAGAACAATTTACTGTTTTAGTATACGACCTAAAGACACCAGAAATAATTCTTAATGAGTCTGCTATATTAACAATGTTTTGAGTTCCCGAAATTCTCATTTCCCTAATAGCGGGTTTCTCAATTCTTAGCTTATTTAGACTTAAAGGAGAAGCAATATTTACAATTAAGAATTGTGTACTAGAACCATTAAAAATTGTACAATTTGTACCAGTTGTATAGGTTGTTCCAGCAGATATTGTATAGTTTCCACCAACAGTAACATCTAAGTTGTTGGCATTAAAATCTCCCGCAGTAATATTTATATCAGTTAAGACCGTTAGCGGGTAGTTTCTTAAGGTTACAACAGCAGCACCGCTAGTTCTATTAACAGTAAAATTTCCAAATTTGGCAGTACTTTCAACATAATAGTTTGCTGGATCGGCAATTACAGTTCCAGTTGTTGGGACAATTTCAAGTAGTCCACCTGTTACATTAATGTTTCCTGAAGATGATAGTACTTCAAATGCTTTTTGTTGAGTTCCCGTATTCCCGCAAACATCGTATATTCGAATTGTTCCTCCAGACATATTGAATACGTTGGCTGCGCTGTTAAGATTGAAAGAACCCACATCTGCATCCAGCGAGGCTGCTGAACGAGCAGTATTAAGAGTTGCTGTAGAAAAATCTGTAAGATTTGATATTGATGAGTAAGCCGTTGGTGTTCGCAGGAATCGACCTCTTAAAATTAAGGTTCCACCTGTTTGGGTAAAAGAAGCTAAACCTCCTGTACCTCCTGCTGCACGATACTGTTTTGCATCAACAATACCACCATTAATAATAAACTGTCCCGAGGCCCAGTCCCAAGTAATAAATCCGCCCGATTCGCGGGTCGAGAAATATCCGTTATTGATTTGTAGTTTACCCAAAATGGAGAAAGAGCTACAACCTCCGGTTGTAATACCCATTGCCGCATTGCTTGGTGCAGCAACACCGTAGGCCAGATTAACCTCCCGGTAATCGTCAGCAGTTGAAAGGACTATTACATCTGGACCGTCCAAAACTAAAGCACCATTGGCTGGTATGTAGAAATCTGAATTTGGATTACCATCACATTGTCCTTCGCTAAGAGATGGGATAATTGTTAAACCTTGAAGTTTAAGCGTTCCAGTTCTAACCCAAAGGGCCTTTTTTAGGTTTGGATTATTTCCAGGAGTATCGCCACCAGCCAAATTTGCTCCAAAAAGTCGGAAATTTGTATAGTTTGACGAATATACGGTTAATGCAAATGATTGGTCAACACCTTTATCAATAACTAAGTTATAGAAGTCGGTTGTGCTGTTACAGGTTAGGGAATTGTTTGTTGCACCCCTAAAATAAACCGTAGCAAACCCAGAGGTTGTTCCTAGCGTTGTAGTTGGAAAGGCAGTGTATAC
>JAEXVC010000246.1 GCA_023406715.1 Bacteroidota bacterium
GTCTTTATACCTACCGAGGCTTTTCAGCCATAGTTGTAGCAATTTACAACGATGATAAGGAGCGTATCAATGAGTATTCGCCATGGAAAAACGACTCGTTAGGCATTGGAGGCGATGGCGATAAGTATGTGAAATTCATAGTAAATACGTTAAAGCCATTTATCGATAGGCATTACCGAACACTTTCTGATAGAGAGAATACCGCAATTATGTGGAGTTCAATGGGTGGATTAATCTCGCTATATGCAGCGTTGGAGTACCCCGATGTTTTTGGTAAAGCAGCAATTTTCTCACCTTCGCTTTGGTTTTCACCAAAAATGAATATCTATTTACAAAAGTATAAGCGAAAAAAAGTACAGCAGCTATACTTCTTGGCTGGTGAAAAAGAGGGCGTAGGTATGGTCGAAGACCTAAATAGGACTCTGGAATTACTCAAGAATGCTGGGTTTGACGATGAGTATTATGTAAAAACAAAAATTGCTCCCGATGGCCGACATGCCGAGTGGTTCTGGAGCCGGGAGTTTGGTGAGGCAATACGCTATCTTTATAAATTTTAGTAATCCATTGTAGAACGTATTGTCTTTCCTATATTTGAACAATGAAACAGTTCAAGTTTGTCGATTTATTCTGCGGTATAGGTGGTTTTCATATTGCGCTTAGCCAATTGGGCGGAGAATGCGTTTTTGCATCGGATATTGATGCCGATTGCCGAAAGGTTTACCTCGATAACTTTGGTATTGAGCCGTATGGCGACATAACAAAGGTTGATGAAAAAGATATTCCTGAGCACGATTTACTTTGCGGAGGGTTTCCATGCCAATCGTTTTCAAAGGCTGGCAATAGGAAAGGAATTAACGACCCTAGGGGAACGCTGTTTTTCGATATTGTTAGAATTGTGAAGTACCATAAACCTAAGTACATTCTGCTCGAAAATGTTCGTAACCTTGCGGGACATGATGGCGGTAATACATGGAAAACAATTCATTACAATTTGAAGCATTTGGGTTATAACGTTTCACCCGAACCAATAATCTATAGTCCTCATTATTTGGGAGTTCCTCAGCACCGCGAGCGGGTTTTTATTGCTTGTGTTCGCAAAGATATTGGTGACCTTCCTTTTTTACCTGTAAAACCAGCAAATTACAAGACTTCGAATGCATTGTCAGTTATCGATTCAAATTCTTCGAATTCTCGAAAGTATAAGCTGAGTAAAAGCGAAGAGTCAATTATAGACCTTTGGAATGAGTTTATTCAGAATATCAAGGGCGATTTACCCGGATTTCCCGTTTGGGCAGATTATTTTGATATGGATGTCCCAGCCGATGAATTCAATTTATACCCTAAATGGAAGCAATCATTTATCCTGAAAAATAAGCAACTATTCGAGGCTAACCGTAAATTTTTGTCGCGATGGTTGCTAAAGGCACGTAAAAATTCTGCGTTCAAGGGGGCAAAGGCGAAATTTGAGTGGCAGGCGGGAAAAACAGCAAATCCCAATTTATGGGATACCATAATGCATTTCCGCCCTTCGGGATTGAGAGCTAAAGCACCAACACACTTTCCTGCTTTAGTGGCTATAACGCAAACATCTATTGTTGGTCCGTTAAAACGTAGATTAACTCCACGGGAGTGTGCCCGACTACAAAGTTTTCCTGATACTTTTAAGATTCACCCAACCGATAGGGTGGCGTACAGACAATTTGGAAACTCTGTTAATGTTGAGGTAGTTAAACTATTTGCCAATTTTTTAATCAATACAAGGTCGTATACTAATTTGTAAACTTAATAATAAAAAGTATGGAAAATAAATATGCAGGATTTTGGTGGCGCTTTATTGCGCATTTGCTCGATGGTGCTATTTTAGGAACTATTCAGCTAATCTTTTTTATTCCATTTATTGGAACTATTATTTATACCGCAATTAAATCTTCGGATGGCGATTTAAACGAGACTCAGGCTATTGCAATTGCTACAGCCATAGCTGGAACCCTGTTTTTGTTCATTCTATTGAGTATTGCCGCAGGATGGTTATACTATGCATTAATGGAATCATCTAAATACCAAGGTACAATTGGAAAAAAAGTTCTGGGTTTAATTGTAACTGACGAAAATGGCAATAGAATTACTTTTGGCAGAGCAACAGGTCGGTATTTTGCAAAAATAATTTCAGGAATGACTTTGTGGATAGGCTATATAATTGCTGGATTTACTGATAAGAAACAAGCTCTTCACGATATCATTGCCAATACGTTGGTTTGGAAGAAACCATAAGTTTGAAAGAGAAAAAGAGGCTCAAAGCCTCTTTTTTATGATATAACTTCAAATCCAACTTTCTTCAAATCGTCCCAAAAAGTTGTGTAAGATTTATTGGTTACCCATGGATTTTCAATGGTTAGCGGTATACCCTTTAGGCAAATAGGTGTTAATGCAAGAGCCATTCTGTGGTCGTTATGGGTATCAAAGTCGAGCTGTTTAATTCCTTTGAACTTTGTTTCACCATCAAAAATCAATATTTCCTTATTCTCCTGTTTTTCAACTACCAAGTTTGCTCCAACTTTTTTTAGTTCGGTTTGTAGGGATACCAACCTGTCGGGTTCTTTAAGCCTCAAAGATTCAATCCCTGTTATTCTGAAAGGAATATCCATACACACACATGTGGCCACAACTGCAGGAACTAAATCGGGGTAGTTGCTGAAATCATGAGATAATTTTTTTACAACTTTTCCTTTGCGTTTAATTTTTATCGATTCCGTTGACATCTGAGTATCAACGCCTAACTCTTTAAAGATGTCTTTTACAACGGAGTCGCATTGGAAACTCTCAAAGTTTAATCCTTTTATTTCTATTGTTCCCTTTTGCGCAAGCGCAACCATTTCATACCAGTAGGATGCCATACTCCAGTCCGACTCAATTACCAGCTGCGAGCCATCGGAACTTTCATGTTCTACAAGTATTTCCTCCTCTTTCCAATCTGTATTTACGCCCAAATATTGCAATGCTCTAAGCGTCATTTCAACATAGCCCGATTGGATGATATGCTCCTTCAGTTCATGAATCATCTCAGATGAAAGGCTAGGGGAGAGCAGTAGTTTCGATTCAATCACTTTGCTGTTAATCGAACTATCAACCCTAAGTATTTTACCTTTTAGGTTTTTGCCAACAATTTTGTATGGTGGTCTGCCTGAGCGCTCTTCGTACGATACATTCAGTCCAAATTTCTGTAAGACTTTGGCAATTTTTACGAATGAATTATCCTTAATTATATCAGAAGATGACATAACCCATTCTCCACCAAAGTAACTGATGAACGACCTAATATGGCGAATTGCTTTGGCCGATGTTCCTCTATTTTTCTTGATACCCTCGTTTAGCAAGTTCTTATCGAGTATGCGGGCATCTTCTGATTCTGTTGTGATGCGTTGTGTAAGGTTCGAACTTTTTAGAATTCTGAATACTAAATACTTGTAGTTCATCGGTTTGTTAGGCGAAAGGGCAACCTCACCATTCAAAGTCTTATCGGACTTTGTAACAGAATACTTAATCATAATACATCGAATTTTTGTCCCAAGAGTTCAAATGTATGATTTTTAAGTATAAAATCCGAATAAAAAGAGCCTTATTTAAGGGGTTGTGTAAGTTGTTTATTTGTTGACACTTGAGAGATTGTTCTCAAGAAGGGTTTTCAGTTCCTGAGTGGTTACACCATACTTAATGCTTCCGTGCGATACGAAGCTAATTTTTCCAGTTTCTTCCGATACCAGAACAACTAGGGCATCGGTAATTTCGCTAATTCCGACAGCTGCTCTATGTCGCATTCCATAATGAGGAGGGAGGTTGATATTTTCTGTTACCGGTAGTACGCATCGTGCAGCGTGAATTTTATCGTTAACAATAATTACAGCACCATCGTGTAGTGGGCTATTTTTAAAGAATATATTTTCCAGCAAACGACTCGATGTCTCGGCTTCAATAATATCGCCAGTCTCGGCGTATAGTTGAAGTTCCGATTTGCGGGCAATTACAATTAATGCACCAGTCTTGGTCTCGGACATATTCCGACAAGCTTTAACTATTGCATCGATATTTACAAGCGCTTCATCGGTTTTTTGTTTTGGAAAGAGTAGATTTTCAAGTGAAAATTTACTTTTGGACATATACCGTGTTCCAATAAAAAGCAAGAACTTTCTAATTTCCTGCTGGAATACAATTATTATGGCAATAACTCCAACTCCAATTATTTGCCCAAGGATACCGCTTAGCAGCTCCATATTTAGCGCCCTAACCACAAGCCAAATTATATACAGCACCACAATAACGCTAAAAATATTGATAGCAACTGTGCCTCTAATTAGCATATATATTTGGTACAAAAGGAATGCTACCAGTATAACATCGATGATATCGAGGACACGGATTGTTATAAAGAGTTGGAAAAATGCAGGAATCATACTTTATGCTATAAATACTGAAAATCGGGTTGGTTTTGGGTTAACTCAAAAAGTTTGATAGTCTCTACAGCCTCCTTAACATCGTGAACCCGTAGAATTGTTGCACCATTATTTAGCGCTATTGTATTCAGTACCGATGTTCCGTTCAATGCCTTTTCGGGGATTGTATTGAGCGACTTGTAAATCATCGATTTGCGCGATAGTCCCGCAAGAATTGGTAGTTCAAAGAGTTTAAAGGCATCAAGGTTTTTAAGTATTGTGTAATTATGCTCAATGGTTTTTCCAAAACCAAATCCGGGGTCAATAATAATGTCGTTAACACCTAAGCGTTTGAGTTTTTCAATTTTTTCGTTGAAGTAGATGAATATCTCTTTAATAACATTGTCGTATGTAGGATTTTTCTGCATATTATCAGGTGTACCCTTCATATGCATTAGTATGTATGGAACTTTAAGTTCAGCAATGGTTTCAAACATTTTGGCGTCCATTTCGCCTGCTGAGATATCGTTAATGATATTGGCTCCAAAATCCTCTACCATTTTACGGGCAACATTAGCCCTGAAAG
>JAEXVC010000269.1 GCA_023406715.1 Bacteroidota bacterium
CATTAAGGTGTAACCATCTTCTGTAAGAGCCCATTTTACTTTTTCGTCACCTTTTAGTTGAATGGTGACAGTCTTACCATTTGCTTGCTTGTACTGGATTAATCCAGGATACGCTGGAACAGCAACAGCCTGATTAACTATTAGGCTAACTGTTAACAAGCATAGCGTAAAGATGCTTAGTAAAGATTTTCTCATGGTTTAAATAAAGTTTAGGTTGGTTAATTAATCTTAAAAAGAAATTTTGCGTAATATACTTTCATATTTATGTCAAAATTTCACTTGTCGACAAAATGCAAATAACAACCCCTAAAAAACCATTTGCTCAGAATGAGTTTTTTGGTTAAAAAAGAACTTAAATTGTGTTAAAATTTTTCTAAATTGCCCGCAATTTTAACCATAGTGTTTTTACTACTTTTTACCCTATTTACCAATGAAGTTGAAATGTGTTATTGTTGACGATGAACCTCTTTCCATTGAGGTTTTGGAGGGATATCTTAAAAAGATTCCCAATGTTGAAGTTGTTGCTCGGTTTAACGATGCAATATCGGCAATGAGCACATTAAATGAGTTCGAAGTGGATTTTCTATTCCTTGATATTGAGATGCCTAAAATTTCGGGGATTGATTTCCTTCGAACAATTTCAAACCCACCGATGGTTGTAATTACTTCAGCAAATAAGAACTATGCTATTGAAGGATTTGAACTAAATGTGGTCGATTATCTCTTAAAACCAATTACTTTGGAGAGAGTTGTTCGCGCGATAAATAAGATTATTGACAAAAAATCTAAGAAAACAACACAATCATCTACCTCAGATTCATCTGAATACATTTTTCTTAAGGAAAATAAGAAGATGATTCGACTCAACGTGGCCGATATTCTTTATTTCGAAAGCATTAAGGATTATGTAAAGGTTGTAACTCCTAGTAAAACTGTTGTAACTAAGCAAAATTTAAGTTATTTTGAGCAATCGTTAAATTCTCAGGAGTTTGTTAGAGTCCACAGGTCGTTTATAGTTTCGATTAAGCATATTGATGCGTTCACCAGTTCTTCTGTTGAAATTGGTAAAGTAGAGATTCCTATTGGTAGGCTATACAAGGATGAGGCACTCAGGAAGTTGGGTAATTTTGATGATTCTAAACTTTAAGATTCTTGCTATGAATAAACTAGTTGTGCATAGTAAGAATTCTATTTTAATGGTATGTTATTTTAGCTTTTTAAGCACAGTTCTTTTTTCGCAACCTCGAGGGCTAATTCAGGCAAAATACTTCTCTGTTGACGAATACAAAGCAGGACTTCAGAATTGGGCAATTGCTCAGGATAATAGGGGTGTTATGTACTTTGGCAATGCTCTAGGAGTTTTAGAGTATGATGGTGAAAACTGGACACAGCATGGTCTGAATAATAGTTCAACCGTTAGAAGTCTTGCATTAGGGTCTAAAGGTAGTATTTTTGTTGGAGGATATGGTGAAATGGGCGTTTTAGCCCCAAATAGTAAAGGTATAATGGAGTATTGCTCACTTGTGCCTAAGATTGATTCTGCTTATTTGGATTTTAAAGAGATTTGGGATATTAATTGTTTTGGTGATACTGTCTTTTTCCTTTCCGATAAATTTATTTTCAAGTATTGTAATGGAATGTTTACCTACTTTAAAAGTAGGAGCAAAGGTTTTTACTTGAGTTTTTCGGTCGGCAATAGTTACTATGTTCAAGAGTTAGGCGTAGGTCTAATGAAGTATACAGGAGGAAATTTTAAGTTAATTAAAGGGGGCGATTTCTTTTCCGATATTTTTATTCACTCGGTTTTCCCCGATGAAAGAGGATTGTTGATTGCAACAAGAAAAAGGGGTTTTTTCTTGGTAGATACATTGTCTTCTATTCAAAAAATTCAGTCTGTTGCTGATTTATCTTTAAAGGCAAAAAAAACAAATGATTATTTTATTAAGCATTCTTTTTATCATGGAATAGAGATAACCAAAAATGTTTATGCATTCAGTTCAATTTCTGGCGATTTATTAATTGTTGATAAGGCTTGGAATGTTCTGGATATAGTTGATTCCAAAACAATTGGTGTTAAAAGCCCCACTCTATACTTATTCTCAAATGATAAGCATAACTTATGGTTAGCGCTTGATAATGGTATTTGCCATGTAGAGGTTATGTCGCCATACCGATATTGGAGCGAGGCAATGGGAATTAGTGGAGCGCTATCTGACGTATCTCAAATTGGCAATTATATTTATGTTTCAACTGCTTCGGGCATATTTTACACTAAGCTTAATCCAAATTCAGTTGAACTGAATACTTTTGCTGAAGTTGAAGGCGATTTTGAACAAGCTTGGGGTTTCATATACTTTCAGCCACCAGGCTCTGAAAAAATGATAAAAACTAGTGTTGATGAGGTTAACTTTATTCCCGATAATAATACTATTCTTTTAGTTGCCACTCGAACAGGTGTTTATCAAATTAATGGAGAAAAATCAAGAAAAATTGCAAAGTACGATGCTGTTAACAGTTTGCAGCAGAGTAAAATGCAGCCCGAACGATTGTATTTGGCAACAAATACGGGAATTGCGGAGTTGAATTACTCGCAGGGTGGATGGAAGGATTTCGGTATGAAATTTCTGGTGAACGAGTCTGTGAGCCAAATTGGTGAAGACACATTATGTAACTTGTGGGCTAGGGTTCGGCAAAAGGGTCTTTATCGGGTTAAAAATATTTGCTCAGCAAATCCTGTAGTTGAGCATTGTGACTCGTTACTCGGTTTTCCTAAAACAAGATACCTTACTATATATGATATACATAGCCCAGTGGTGTTCGAAACTGACACAAATTACTATTACTTTATTGATTCTCTGAACCGCTTTGAAGTTTATCCGCTAACAGAGCAGAATCTTAATGAAGAACAGAAAAAACGGGCTAAATTAGACTCATTAACCAGAAACAGGAATAGGGCTGCGGAGTTAACCTTATTTTATGTTATACATCACCGCGATTCACTGTTGTGGTTTAGTACCAAAGAAGGAGTATTCCTAAGGAAAAACAGCCCTGAACGTAATTTTTATAGCATTCCGCCAGCTTTAATTCGCAAAGTTGTTAGTGGCGATTCACTTCTTTTTGGAGGCACAAATTACTCACGGGTAGGGGATATTGATTTTATTGTTGATACAAGTTCAGTTGTTGATTTTGGTACCGTTTTAAAGTATAGTAATAACTCAATTACTTTTTTCTATTCATGGCCTTATTTTGAAGGCGATGTTAAAAAGTTATATAGTTATTCGCTTTTGGGTTACGATAAGCAATGGTCAGCATGGACAAACGAAGTAAAAAAAGAGTACACCAACCTACCTGAAGGAAGTTATACATTTAGGGTCAAAGCCAAAAATATTTACGGAATTGAAAGTCCTGTTGCAGAGTACCAATTCAGTGTTTTACCTCCTTGGTATAGGACTATTTATGCTCTTTTTGGTTATTTAATTGCGGCGAGTTTGCTAATAATCTCCATAGTAAAGTTTTACACGTACCGATTAATACTCGAAAAAAATAAACTAGAGCAGCTTGTCCGTGAGCGAACTCAAGAGATACTGATTCAGAATGAGGAGATTCTTGTTCAGGCAGAACATCTAAAGGAGGCTAATGATTGGATTACCGCAAAAAATGTTGAGTTAGAAGCACAAAAGGAAGAAATTGAGAAGAAGAAGAATGAGTTGGAAATTAGCGATGCCACAAAGAATAAATTCTTCCGCATTATTGCTCACGATTTGCGAAACCCCATAAGCACTCTTGTTAATACAACAGGTTATATTTTAACTGACATTGACGATATTGATAAGCAGAGAACCAAACGTATTATTGAGGAATTAAATAGACTGTCGCATACAACCTATAATTTGTTGGAAAATTTGCTTGATTGGTCAACTAGCCAAATGGGAGATATTAAGTTTAGCCCAGAACCGCTTAACCTGCTTTCTCTTATTCGGGAGAATGTTGAGTTGGTTAAATCTAAAATTGATTTAAAACAAATTAATTTAGATATAGATGTGCCCGAAGATATTACTGTTTTTGCTGATGAAAATATGTTGCATACAGTTATTCGAAACATTATAACCAATGCGGTTAAGTTTACCAATGATAATGGGCGAATAACCGTCTCTTCAAGGATAGATAATGGTTACAGTTATCTTAGTATTGCCGATAATGGTGTGGGTATTGGTAGCGATAGAATTAAGAAACTCTTTAGAATTGATAAGGACATTGTAACCCCAGGAACCCACAACGAAAAAGGGTCTGGTTTGGGGTTGATTTTGAGTAAGGAGTTTGTCGAACGCAATGGAGGCACTATTTCTGTTGAAAGTGAAATTAACAAAGGAAGTACGTTTACAATATCCTTAAAACTGGCCTAAGCAATTCAATTTAAATTCAAGATATGGTAAAGATGCTTCGTATTGTTACATTTAGCACCGTAGTGCTATTGTTGTATTGTTGCACACAACAGTTGCAGGCTCAGCATAAAAAAAACAACTGGTTACAGGATAAAAAGGAGCATACTGGCCGTTGGAGAGTGGGTGTGGGGTTTGATATTCTTGAACCCACAGGTATAGATGTACAATTCTACAGGCTAAGTAAGGTGTGTACCAGCGATTTTTCAATTACAAAAAAAATGGCAATTGGTACCTGGGCTGGAACTGAGGGATTGCTGTTGGTCGATGTTATTGATAACCAAAATAAGGTTGAATGGAAGAAGGGGAGTTTCCGATATGGACTTGATTTAAAGTTTTATATACCTATTATATTAAATCCATATATCGGAATTGGTGCCGAGGGCGGTAATCGTTCTTTAAATGGGGAGGAAAAGTTTCAACCCGATGTTATTGGTCGTATAGGTATTGAGCAGAAGATACTTGGTGTAAAGTTGTCAACATCATCATCGCTAAACATCACATTATTTGCTGATGCAAAAATCAACAAGAGCATTAATGCTGATTTTATGTATATTATGCCAAGCGGAGGTATAAGGTTTCATTGGTTATAAACGCAATGATTTTATAACAAAAAGGCCGTAACCTTAAAGTTACGGCCTTTAAATTAAACCAAACACCTTTATTGCTTAATTATTCTTAAGGTGTGACGTTTTACCCCGTCATTTAGTACTACAAGATAAATTCCATTCTGGAAGTCAGTTAGGTCAATCTCGTTAGAAGTAAATGGTTTTGAGTAAACCTTAGCCCCGGTAATTGAGTAGATATCAACTGATTTAATTTCAACATTGCTATCAATTGTAATCTTTTCTTTTGCAGGATTAGGGTATGCGCTAATGTTAACATTGCTTATTGAAATATTGCCATTGCTATCATCATCAATTCTAGACCTTGTTATCGATATCTTGATATTTGGACGATAGCTACTTACGGTTCCATTACCTGTAGGAGCAGAGTTGTCAGCTCTGACATACAAATGCTTACTGGTTGCAGATGTGTAACGTACTGCAGCACCTGTGCTTGAACCTGCTCCTGTTCCACCATAGTTGGTTTCAACAAGCACCATTAAGTTGTTTGAACCGCCAGTGTAGTTAAACGCTGTTGATAGAACAAACTCTTTCCAAGCATTCGCTGTAGTTCCTGCCATTGTACCGCTGTAAACAAGGGTTGCACCCGAAGTTAGTGTTGCCCAAGTGCTAGCAGTAAGGGTTGTAGCAGTTGTAT
>JAEXVC010000270.1 GCA_023406715.1 Bacteroidota bacterium
ATACAACTGCTACAACCCTTACTGCTAGCACTTGGGCAACACTAACTTCGGGTGCAACCCTTGTTTACAGCGGTACAATGGCAGGAACTACAGCGAATGCTTGGAAAGAGTTTGTTCTATCAACAGCATTTAACTACACTGGCGGTTCAAACAACCTAATGGTGCTTGTTGAAACCAACTACGGAGGAACTGGTGCTGGTTCAAGCACAGGCGCAGCCGTACGTTATACTTCTGCAACAAGCAAGCATTTGTATATTAGAGCCGATAACTCTGCTCCAACAGGAAACGGAACAGTGTCGAGCTACCGTCCAAACATCAAGTTAACGATTGCAACATCGTCAAAAACTCCAACAGATGTTAACGAGGTTGAAAACAACGTTATCCTAAGTGTTTATCCTAACCCAACAAAAGATTGGATTAGAGTTGAAAGTAATGTTGAGATAAAATCAATTGACATTTACTCGGTTACAGGTGCAAAGGTTTACTCAAAGCCAGCAGTTTCGAATGAGATTGATCTAACAGATTTCCAAAGTGGTGTATATATTATGGTGGTTAACGATGGTGTTAAACGCCACACTTTGAGGGTAGTTAAGCAATAAATAGTTTTTTCAGTTCTGGTTTTAAGGCTGTGACTTTCGGGTCATGGCCTTTTTTCTTGCTTTAACATTTATTTAGAGAAATTTTAAATAATTTTTCAAATTAACACATCTAGATATTTTAATTTGTATTATATTTGCACCAGGAAACAATTAAAACATTACAATATGGAATTCGAAGTAACATTTCAAGGAAACAAACAAGTGATTGCTCACGTAGGCGAGCATACCATTTTAACTGACCAACCTATGTATGGTGGAGGCGATAATAAAGGGCCAGCTCCTTTTTCGCTCTTTTTAGCATCGATTGGAACATGTGCAGGAATTTACGTAAAATCGTTCTGCGACCAACGCGGAATACCAACCGATAAGATTAAAATTGTGCAAAAGCACAAATTCAACCAGTTAACTCATATGGTTGAAGATTTACAGATTGAGATTAATCTTCCATCCGATTTTCCTGAGAAGTACAAGGATGCAGTAATTAAAGCAGCCGACCAGTGTGCAGTTAAGAAACATCTGCACAACCCACCACATATGAGCGTAACTACTAAAACGGTATAAAAAAAGCGGCTTAAGCCGCTTTTTTTAGTATCAAACTATCCTTTAATTAATACTCATCTCATTAATGATATTCTGCGCTCCTGCAAACTTATCAATTACAAATAGCACGTAGCGAATATCAACAATAATGGTGCGCTGCATATCGGGCTCGAACATAAAGTCGCAAGCCATAGCCTCCGAGTTTCCATCAAAAGCTATTCCAATGAGTTTACCACTGCCATTCAATACAGGACTACCAGAATTACCTCCGGTAATATCGTTATCGGTAAGGAAGCAAACAGGCATTTTTCCATCGGCACTATATCTACCGTAATCCTTATTGCGCCAAAGTTCTTTCAACTTTGGATGAACCTCAAACACATCGTGGTTAGGATTTTCCTTTTCCATAACTCCATCTAAGTAAGTAAAAGGTTTATAGACCATACCATCAACTGGCTTATAACCAATAACCTTTCCGTAGGTTAGACGCATTGTGGAGTTGGCATCGGGGTAGTGTAACTTACCAGAATTCATCTCCATAACACCCTTTGTGTAAATCTGCATAGCCTTCTCGTAATCTAGTTTAGCGCTATACATTTGAGGATAAATTGAGTCCCAAAGCGCATTGTAATTGTGGTACAGAATAAAGATTGGGTCATTAAGCAACGAATCGGAAACAGGATTTTTAATCAACCTTTCTAAGTTCTTTGGCGATGTGAAGTACGACCTCTCATAAAATCCTTGTACATAGTAAGGGTAAAGTCTATTAATATCGGGCAATTGCTTAATGGCATTCATCAATCCTAGATTTGAACAAGTTCCTACATTGTTGATTAAATCACCAAAAGCCGTTATGTACAAACCTAAATCGGGCTCGTAGTAGTATTTCTCAAATATAGAGTTCAAGTTCTTTTTAAGAAGTTTCCCTTCGGCCCTAATATTATCCTTTTTCCAGAATTTAAGTGGGCTATAGGGTTTTCCCTGCTCAAATATAGCCTGAACAAAATTACCCGAAGCGTTTACGTTTTTATAAACATCAACAGGATAAAACGATAGAGCAGACAATGAACCCTCAAGCGCCTCCCACTTGTTCTGCTTCGATTGCTCAAAGTATCCCTTAATCACAGGAAGCGATGTTAAATAACGGCTACGCATAGAAGGATTTTGGTTTACCCACTCCTTAAAGGCATTCTCGCGCTCACCTAAACGTTCTACAACCTTAAATCGGAACATGGATTCTGCCTGCCAAGTATCCTTTTGGTAGAAGTTTACAAGATAATCGTGCTTATCGGTATAATCAACTTTAACCCTTGGGTCGCGAGCTTGCGATTCCTTGATAACGTTAATCATTCTGCCCCAAACATCGCGTTTCCAAGGAGCCACAACATCGCGGGCATCCTGTGCTTCAAAGGATGTAGCATAACGGTGTGTTTCACCTGGATAGCCGATAATCATCGCAAAATCGCCCTCGTTAACACCGCTCAAATCAACCTTTAAGTAATTTTTTGAGTTGTAAGGAACGTTTTTAGTGCTATACTCAGCAGGTTTTCCATCGGGCGAGGTGTAGATACGGAAAATACAAAAATCGCCAGTATGACGTGGCCAATGCCAATTATCGACATCACCTCCAAAATTACCAATTGATGTAGGAGGAACACCTACCAAACGAACATCGAGGTAGCGCTCATAAACAAACATATAAAAGGCATTGTTATTGAAAAACGGCTTAACCAAAACATGGTTTCCTGTTTTTACAGATGTTTCCTCTTCAATCTTCTGCATTATAGATTTTAACTGCTCAAAATAATCCTTATTGGGCAAACTTGGGTCGACAGCCGAAAGCACCTTATTGGTAACATCCTCTATTCCAACCAGAATTAAGGCAGTTTTACCCTTAATGGGCAATTCCTCAGCAAAGTTCTTTGCCCAGTAACCATTCTTAAGCAGATTATTCTCTGTAGAGCTCTGCGATTGAACCGCATCGACACCACAGTGATGATTGGTAAGGAACATTCCTTTTGCCGAAACCAACTCGCCAGTACACCCACCATCGTCGAACTGAACTATTGCATCCTTTAAACTCGAATTATTGATACTATAAATATCCTCGGCTGTTAACTTTAAGCCCATAGTCTGCATTGTGGCAACATTCTGATGTATTAGGTTGATAAGCCACATCCCCTCGTCGGCCACGGATAACTTAAAGGAAATAACCAAAAGGATTACCAGTGCTTTTTTAGCAAAAAATCGAACCATATTGTTTGATTTAAGAAGAATTATAACATAAAGTTAAAACAAATATTACTAGGCATTATAAATAGACCTTATTTTCTCCAGTATTTAACAATTATTACAAATAGTAATAGCAGAGAAACCACAATGGCAAACGATAACCGATTATTTGAAGTTTGTTTCATACTAAGC
>JAEXVC010000042.1 GCA_023406715.1 Bacteroidota bacterium
CTAGTACCGTATCCATTTGGGCAAATCGTTGCCTAATGAACTCTTTTTCAACTGCACCAATTTCCTCTGTTTTTGTAAGAGAGAAAGGGTTATCGGCATTCATAAATAGTTCAGCCGATACAATAGATTTTTCCTTTACGCTAAAATCGTTTAATGTAGATTTTATTAGGTTGATAATCTCGTCGGCTGTGTTTGAACGAACTCCTAGTTCTATAATATATAGTCCATCCAAAGTGGGTTCGTAGGTGTATTTTTTTAAGCGCCGAGTTGTACCTTCAATGGTAAATTTCTCGCTCCTAAAAACACCCTCTCTAAAAATCCGCTTTATCAATGACTTATGCTCCTCACCAAACGAAAAGAAATTCAAACCCATGTCGGGCTTAAAGGTTGTATTTACTACTATCCCATTGGTATCAATTACGTATAAATCGTAAAAATTGGGGTCGAGTCCTAATTGCTCACGAATCTGCCTTAAATCGGCCTCCTTAATTTTGGAAGTAGATTTAAAGTATTCCATAACCAATTTACTACTAACGTTCTCCAGCTTGGGGTTAATGTTCTCTTCAAGAATAGAAAGGGTAATGTCCTGAAATCGCAACACTTGTGTTAACTCGTTGGATATAAGATTATTTCGAGTACTATTGCTCTCTTTCAGTATATTTCTTGTATTCCTAAAATTTATTACTCCAAGCACAATTAAAGCGATAACAACAGGAAACACAATGTTGTATATCAACTGTCTAAAAATTGTAGTTTGTTGTTGCTTCATAAATTCTAGATCCATTAATTCTATTTGTTAAGTGAATAATTTTGAATATCGGCCAAGTAATGAACTAAATAGTCATTATCGTACATACTGCTATATATTTTATCTAAATCAATAAAATGCAATAACGTTTTACCAACAACTTTTAATGAGTCTATGCTGTAATCTGATGTGTTCAAAATTGAACCAGCTGTAAAGTCTAGGGACTCGCCCCAACTGTTTGAGGCTAATATTTTACCACTCTCAATGAAAAGTAGCATTTGTTTCCCGTAAAACACATCAACTTCTTTAACATCAATATCATTCAGAACTACCATGGAAGAGTTGTAAAGAATAAAAAGCAACGAATCGGCTCCAGTATCTTCAGGATGAACTTGCTTTAAAAAATTAATTCTATCCAATACAGAACTTTCAGTAGATTTGGAAATATCCATCAATCTATCCAATTCAACCCTGAGTTTATCGGGTAAGCGTTTCTTGCAACTCAAATATTCATTTGGATTAATCCCTTCAATAATTTTAGCCGAAATCTGGCGTAAATACTTATCGGTGTTAAACATTTGTGCTACCAAATCGGGATTCAACTCGTTTGCCCCATTATACTCAAAACCATTAAGTGCATAAATTTTAGCCTCTTTTCCTATCAAGTTATTATCGCGACTGAGTATTGCTTTTAGCAACTCATCGGAAGTGTAATGCCTTAAAGGATAGTAATTCTCAAGCGCCCAGAGTTTATTGCCAGTACTTGAATCTTCTAACAAAGGAATGATATATGGTTTTAATTCTTCGTCAAGGAATGTATCAATTAATTCCACTGCAAAAGAAATACTTTGACCCGTTCCCGCTTCAAGATTCTCAATTACCTTTTCAATAGAGTTCTTATCGTAAACCAGTTTCAACAAATCGAACAAATCACGTAAACTTGAATGGTATTCCTTTTCGAGCTCGTCTTTTAATTGAGGGAATAAATTATTGCTTGGGCAATGGTAAAATGCGTTTAAGTTCCATACGCAAATACCCACCTGTTCAATAATCATTTTTCGTAAATACAATCGCTCCTTATCGTCTGCTTCGAAATTAAGAGAGATTAAACCCTCAACTACAATTGGGCGTAATTTAGATTTAACCGACAAGTGGTTGAAAAGCACATTGGAGGCTATTCGACTCCCTGTTTCAGGGATTAGCCTAAGTATTCGCTCCTTGAATTTGGCCGAGGTATTTGTTCTTTGCAATGCTAACTCAAGCATCTCCAAACCTGTTTCGCCTGTATTAATTAATGCAGTGTGGGCATAAGGAGCGTACTGGTCTTTATCCAAGAAATCTATCAAGAAAGTTATCAACTCCTTTGAACGAGAACCTTTTGCGGCTCTTATTGCTTGAATTTTAACTGCAGGAACTAAATCGCGAAACAAAAATGTAAGGCTATTCTTAATCTCATTTTTTCGAGTTGCACATAGCAACTTGGCTGCATAAATGCGCTCGTCAAAATCTTTGGATGTTAAAAACTGATTAATTTTTTCAGGATTAGCGGAATCCTCTATAATTTGCTTAAGGTAAGTAATAGTTTTGCCAACCTGTTCTTTATTGTGATTATTGCTGATTCTCTCTAGACTCTCCAAAAAATCAACATCACCCAAATCTTCAATTTTACTTAACAGAACATCCAAATCATCGCCTTCGGCATTAACTAGTTTTTCTGCAATAAATCCTTTTAATTGCCAAGGTTTAGACAATTCAATTATGGATATTTGCTCCCGCAAACTATATCCTTTCAATAAATCAACAATGGATGTTGAGGCAGTTTGCTTTACCTCGTTTGATACGGACTTGGTAAGGGTCTCTTCTAGGCTATGCCTATAGCCTCTGTAAAGCTTAAACGTTACAACAAACCAAACAAGAATAATCCCAATTAGGAAGTAGGTGTAATGTATTAGATGTATAAAACTAATAACACTCAGCGCAGTAAGAAATACCCCCGATGCAAGTGCTGCAATCTCATTAATTGTACCGTCAACACGCGCCTGAACCTCATAGCGTATAGAGGGGTCGAGCGACTGGTATATCATTTTTAACGAAGGCCCCTCTATTGAATCCTTTAGGGCTTTCTGAAATAGTTTTGCAAGCGATATTAGCAAAAAGAAAAATGTAAACGCCGCCGAGGCAATTGTATAACCAAACAAGGATCCTACTAATGCTGCACCAATTGTCACCAACGAAACTATAATAGGCGAAACCAGTAAACTGATCTTGAGACCATAGTTCTTCATTAAAGGACCATACACAAAGGTTTTAATTAGTATGCTGACAAACGTAAGCGTACCCATCAGACCTCCAAGGAACTTTGCTAACTCCTCGTTACTTTAGAAACGACTATCGGCAACTGCTAGGAAAAGGTAGTGAACAAAAAAAGCCACCAGCATGGAGCAAACAACAAAAAAAGCCATTGTTCTAACATATGGAATTTTCATTGTATCAATAAAGCGGCTCTTTCTTTGAGTGGATGATATTTTTGCCTTAAGTTGAACAGTAAAGTGTGTATTGATAAAAATTTGTATAACAAAGGCCGTTAAGGCCGAAATTGCACTTATGTAGATGAGGTTAATGGCACTAAACCCCTGTGCAACCATAAAAGGAACAGCCCAGCTGCTGAGTATAACACCAATTACCTGACCTGTGTCGATAATACCAAACAAACGCTTACCCTGTCGTAAATCAAAAATTCTACTTACCGTTCCCCAGAAACCTACCAGCGCAATAATATTAAGCGGTCCCATTAAAACAAATAACGCAAAAGCCAACCATTTTGTATCCGTAAAGAAATAGCCCGCCCGTAACAGAAAAGTTAACACAAAAACTACCAAAAGGTTTATAACAGCAAGGTTTGAGAAAATTATACGGTTCTGAAAATAGGAGTATAACGAGGTTAATAAGATGCCAGTGATACCAGAAATCACAATTGCCTTAGGAATCATTGTTTGGTCGAAAGCCTGAAGGAAAAGAGTGTTTGCTCCAACATCAAAAGTTCCAAGGAATGTTCCCAGAAAGAAAGATTGAAAGACAAAAAGCAATACTGCTAAATACTCATCCTTCCTAATATTTAAGGCTTCATACAGTTTCATTAACTATAAATCTTTTACATCACCTAATTACTTGTAACTTATAAAAATACAATAAAAAAATTAACCTGTATAAAAAAAACTGTGACAAATTGAAACATTTTTTCAATTTAGCGTTTGGATGGATGAACAGAAAAAAAACATCGATAAACATGGATTTTCTGTAGACAAACAAAAAAAGGTTTTCGTTTCTTTTATGGTCTGCTTTTTCATTTTTGATTATCAACCACTTGCTTGGTTCTTTAATTTTTATAACTTTGGTTATCATTTTCTCAAAATTTTGATAAATGGAACATATACAAGATGATATTCCCAAAAAGCACACGCTATTCATTGTACTTTCTACACTATTTATTACCAATGCACTTATTGCTGAGGTTATTGGAGCAAAAATTCTTTCCGTAGAAAAAATTCTTAATATTCCCGCGCTAGCACTTCCTTTCATTGGCGATTCCAAACTAAACCTTGAAATGAGCGTTGGCGTTCTTATTTGGCCAATTGTGTTTATTCTTTCCGATATTATTAATGAGTATTTTGGTCGTAGCGGAGTTAAGCGTATAAGCATTATTGGTGCAGGAATGATAGCCTATGCTTTCTTTATAATTTTCTTATCCACAAAAATGCCCCCTGCTGATTTCTGGCTACAAAACAATGCTGTAGATCCTGATGGCAATACGTTAAATATAAATCATGCCTACAGTATTATTTTTAGACAAGGCTTAGGAATTATAGTTGGTTCAATTACCGCCTTTTTGATTGGACAACTTGTCGACGCATACACATTCCATTATTTAAGGGTTTTGACCCAACACAAATGGTTATGGCTCAGAGCCACAGGATCTACAGTTGGATCGCAATTGGTGGATAGCTTTTTAATTCTATTTATAGCCTTCTACCTGCTGGGCAACTGGTCTATGAACGAG
>JAEXVC010000067.1 GCA_023406715.1 Bacteroidota bacterium
TCGTCTTTTGTTTTCTTTTTCTTGTCTTTTTTCTTTTTCTTATCCGATTTTTTACTTTTTTGCCCCATTGTTTTCCACCAAATCAGGTAGACTACAGCGGTTATTACCCATACAGGCCAAATTTTCATAAAGAAAATAAGCACCCATACAATCCCTTTCCAACCAGCGTGTAGGGCTTCCTTTACTTTTTGCCAGAAACTTGGCATCTCGTCGGGGGTGTACTTAAACTCTAGTTTTTGGTAGAAGTATAGCGATATTGTGCTTAAATTAACCTGATGGTCGATGTATTTCATTCGCCCTTCGGCCGATTCAATCTCGGCACGGATTTCGCCTAGTTTATTTTCGATTTTAAGGATATCCTCAATATTGCTGGTTTTGCGAAGCAAGTCGAGGTATGTTTTCTCAACCTTACGTTTGTTTTCCATTCGGATTTTAACATCAATATACTCCTCGGTTACATCCTGTGTATAGATGTTCTGATAATCGACACGTTTAGCCACAGTGGTTAGTGATTTTAGCAAACTATTGAATCCTGTAGCAGGAACTTTTATCTCCATATTGTTACCGAGTTGCAAATCGGATTGTTGGAATCCTTCGCTAGTAACGTATGCTTTGGATGCAACTATAATGGAGTCAATCTGTTTTTTGGATTTTGCATAGTCAACCACCTCCATACTAACATTGGCTGTTTTAATAATTTTTGGTGCAACCTCGCTAGACTCATTTCTAAAACTGGCCTTATCGGCTTGGTAATCTTGTCTGGTTGCCACAGGTGCTGCTTCATAATCGACAGCAGTCTCCATTAAAGTTGATTCCTCCGACTTGTAGGAACCTTTATTGCTATTGCAACCAATGAGGATTGCCGCTAGTGCAATTGATGTAAGTAGGATTGGCTTTTTCATATGACAAATTAAGTTATTCAGTTATTAAGATAATAAGTCTATAGCGTTTTCTATTATTAACGGTTCAAAATCAAAAATATTAATCTACTTACTAACTACTTTTATGGTCTGGTCAAAAACCTCTACAATATCACCATTCCTGAGCTTGGCTCTTTTACGTGTTTCAACCTGACCATTAACGGTAACATCACCATTTTCTACCAAAAAGTGTGCCTCTCCACCTGAGTTTGCCAAACGGCAAGCCTTTAAAAGTTGGTCAAGCTGAATATACTCCGATTCAATTTGAAATTCCTGCATACAATACGTTTTAAAATTCAATCAAATTTAGTTGATTTTTTGTTCTGCGTAAAATTCAGGTTCAATTAGTTAATTATTATTCAGTGGTCAACCCCAAAAGGGTTCTAAACCCTTTTGGGGTTTTAAACGCATTTTTGTATTGCAATAAAAGTCACTAATTTTAAGCGTTTTTATATTGATACTTTTGTTTATGGATAATTTAAGTCTTTCGTTAATAGTTCCTGTTTATAACCGTCCCAATGAGATTGAGGAGTTGTTGGATAGTTTGTCGAAACAAACCGATAAGGATTTTGAAATTGTAATTGTTGAGGATGGTTCAACAATAACCTGTACCGATCAGATTGAGAAGTATAGGTCGGTTTTTGACATAAAGTACTTCTTTAAACCCAATACAGGTCCAGGTCAATCACGTAATTACGGAATGGAGCGTGCCAGTGGTAATTACTTTATAATATTGGATTCCGACTGTATTATCCCCAGCGGATACATTGCAACTGTGCGGAAATCGCTTAGGGAGAATTACGTTGATACCTTTGGCGGACCCGATAGAGCCGATAAGTCGTTCACAAACCTTCAACAGGCAGTGGATTATTCCATGACATCGTTTTTTACAACGGGCGGAATTCGTGGTGGAAAAAAGCAACTAGATAAGTACTATCCACGCAGTTTCAATATGGGAATATCCAAGGAGGTTTTTCAAAAGACTGGAGGTTTTCCATCGGTTCGTTACGCTGCAAGTAAAGCGGCGGGCGAGGATATTGAGTTAAGCATTAATATTTACAAGCAGGGATTTAAAATTGGGCTGATAAGCGATGCCTATGTTTACCATAAACGCCGAACCAGTATAAAGCAGTTTTACCGTCAGGTATATAACTTTGGGTATGCGAGAGTAACGCTGTCGCGTAGGAATAAAGGAACGTTGAAGTTAGTTCATCTTTTGCCATTGGCATTTACGCTTGGTTCTGTAGGGCTAATTATCTGTGCAATATTTATTTCGTGGATGTTCCTATTGCCGTTGATGCTATTTATGTTGCTGGTTAATTTAGATGCAATTATTCGTAAACGCAGCCTGTTAATTGGTAAACTTGCAATGTTCATCAGTCTTATCCAACTATATGGCTATGGACTTGGGTTTATGAAAGGCGTTTGGGATGTAATGAGAGGAAAATCAATTGGACAATAGGTTAATAAGTCAATAAGTCAATTCCTAAGTCACAATATTTACTTTCAACCAATAAACAAAATGATTCCAAATCTTCGCATAGTAGAACTAGCCACCGAGGTTGGGTTTGATGCCTGCGGAGTTAGCGTTGTTTCAGAGTTGGTTGAGGAGAAGGAACGTTTAGCCGATTGGATTTCCAACGGATATCACGCAGAAATGGCCTATATGGCTAACAATTTTGAAATGCGTTTGAATCCCGCATTAATTGTTCCCAATGCAAAATCGGTTATTAGCGTTTTACTTAGTTACAAACGAGAGGATTTATCCATAATTAAAAATCCTCCGAAAATATCGCGATATGCGCTTGGCCCCGATTACCACTTGGTAATAAAATCTATGCTTTTTGATTTGTTAAGCCGAATTAGAGCGGAGTTTGGTGTTGCAAATGGACGAGCATTTGTTGACTCAGCCCCAGTTTTGGAGCGTGCTTGGGCTGTGAAATCTGGTTTAGGTTGGATTGGGAAAAACACAAATCTTATTAACCCTGCTCTAGGGTCATACGTTTTCATTGGTGAACTTATTGTTGATGTTGAGATTGAACCTACAAACAATGAGACTCCGAATAGGTGTGGGAATTGTACCCGATGTGTTGATGCTTGTCCTACAGGAGCAATAGTTGAACCCCGAGTGATTGATGCCAATAGATGTATTTCATACATCAACATTGAGAAAAAAACACCGTTAACAGAGCCTGAGTTTTTAATGCTAAGCAATTGGTGTTTTGGTTGCGATATTTGCCAGGAGGTTTGTCCTTGGAATAAAAAGGCTGCAATTAAAAATCATCCTCAACTCCAGACTGAAAAGTTGAATGAATTGTTACCCGAGCAGCTAGTCGGCATGTCGGAAACTGAATTCGGGGAATTATTTGCCGAAACGCCGTTAATGCGTGCGGGCTATGAAAAGGTATTGTTGGCTGTAAAGAGCATTCATCAACAAAAATAAAAACTGCGAAACCAAATGGTCTCGCAGTTTTTTGTTTTGAATATCTAAATTATTAGTATCTGTAGTGCTCTGGTTTGTATGGACCTTCAACTTTAACGCCAATGTAATCGGCCTGTTTTTGACTTAACTTGGTTAGTTTAACGCCAATCTGCTCAAGGTGTAGGCGAGCAACTTCCTCGTCGAGTTCCTTTGGTAAGCGGTAAACATCAACATCAAGTTTCTTTGTCCAAAGTTCAATTTGCGCAAGGGTTTGGTTGCTGAAACTGTTGCTCATCACAAAACTTGGGTGACCAGTTGCGCATCCAAGGTTCACTAAACGACCTTCGGCAAGTAAAAACATCGATTTACCATCGGGGAAGTAGTACTGATCAACTTGTGGTTTAACGGTTACCTTCTTGATGTTCTTGTCGTTATTTAGCCTATCAACTTGAATTTCGTTATCGAAGTGGCCAATGTTGCAAACAATTGCTTGGTCCTTCATTTTGTACATGTGCTCAAGGGTGATGATATCGCAGTTACCAGTAGTTGTAACGTAGATGTTGCCTTCGTCAAGAGCATCCTCTAGAGGTTTGATTTCAAAACCTTCCATTGCTGCTTGTAATGCACAAATTGGGTCAATTTCGGTTACAATAACGCGTGAACCGTATGAGCGCATACTCTTTGCACAGCCTTTACCAACATCGCCATAACCGCAAACCACAACCACTTTACCTGCAAGCATAACATCGGTAGCGCGCTTAATACCATCGGCTAATGATTCGCGGCAGCCGTAAAGGTTGTCGAATTTACTCTTTGTTACAGAGTCGTTAACGTTGATTGCAGGAATAAGCAGCTCGTTACGCTCCTTCATTTGGTATAACCTATGAACTCCAGTGGTTGTTTCCTCCGAAACTCCTTTCCACTCTTTAACAAGGTTGTGCCATTTGTTTGGTTCTTTTGCAAGAGTTTCTTTCAGTAGATTTAAGATAACGCCTTCCTCGTGGCTTTCGGCCTTGCGATTTAGGAATTCCTTATTGTTTTCGGCCTTGTAACCCCAGTGAATAAGTAGGGTAGCATCGCCACCATCGTCAACAATTAGGTTTGGTCCTTGGCTATTAGGAAACGATAGTGCCTGTTCGGTACACCACCAGTACTCTTCGAGGGTTTCACCTTTCCAGGCAAAAACTGGAATTCCTGCAGCAGCAATTGCAGCAGCAGCGTGATCCTGAGTTGAAAAGATGTTGCAACTTGCCCAACGAACATCAGCGCCAAGTTCTTTTAGAGTTTCAATTAGCACTGCTGTTTGAATTGTCATATGCAGAGAGCCCATAATACGAGCACCCTTAAGAGGTTTTTGAGAGCCGAACTTTTTTCGAATTGCCATTAATCCGGGCATTTCCTTTTCGGCAATCTCAATTTCTTTTCTTCCCCAATCGGCAAGTTTAATGTCCTTTACCTTGTAGGGTAAGGATGATGTTTTTGCTTGTTCCATTATGTTGTTATTAAATTTTGATAACTACTTTGTTGAACGCAAAGTTAGGAATAAGTTTTGAAATGAGTAGGAATTGTGTCCTTTTAGGACTTCAATGGCCATTTCCTTGTCTTTATCAAGTTGATGTTTTAGTTGTTCAACTGAAGGAAATCGCTTTTCGTTGCGTAAACGCTTTATTAATGCAATTTCGATACCTGAGTTGTATATTTCTTTATCGAAATCAAAAATATGTACCTCTATGGTTTGTCGGCGACTACTTTCAATGGTTGGTCGGAAGCCAATATTGAGCATGCCTTGCTTTATCTCCCCATCAATATTAACCACAACAGCATATACACCTTCAAGCGGGATGAGTTTTAGTGGGTCGTTTGGGCGAATGTTGGCTGTGGGGAATCCAATTTGCCTACCAACCTGATTGCCTGATTCCACTGCGCCTGTAATTAGGTAAGGGTAACCAAGCATATGGTTAGCGCGGTCGATATCACCTTTAATTAATGCTTCACGAATTTTGGTAGAACTAATATCAACCCCATCAACAATAAGTTGTTCAATCACTTCCAGTGTGAAGCCTAGTTCTTGGCTTAGCTTTTTAAGCAAATCGGCATTGCCGTTACCCCCTTTACCAAAATGGTGGTCGGCTCCAACCACAAAATGCTTTACATGGTAATCTTTAACAAGATGATTGATAAAAGCTTCTGGTTCCAGATTGATATATTGAGGGGTGAACTCCTGAACAATCAAAAAATCAATACCACATTTCGATACAATCTTTGATTTTTCGTTAAGAGTTGTCAAAAACCTTAATTTTTCAGGGTCTTTTTGTAGAACAAGTCGTGGATGTGGCCAAAATGTTAGAACAGCTGAACCCAACCCCATTAGTTCTGCAGATTTCAGAACACCATCAATGAGAGTTCTGTGCCCAGCGTGAACGCCATCGAAAAAGCCCATGGTAAGGGCAATTTCTCTTCCTTTGGTTTGTTCGGGTTTCTGGACAATAATCATAAAAACACTATGGGTTGGACTTGCTAAGATGCTAATTTTAGTTTATTATTTCAACGAATTACAATTTTAACATTACTCATGTTGACAAAGTTTAACAAGCCATAGACGTACGACTTGTATGAGTGGACGAAAGTTTTGTTTTGGGTGATAAACGGATTTAGTGCTGGCTGAAGTTGTTGTAATTAGCTATCAGCCAGCATTTTTGCTAAACCCACCTTACCATGCAGAAGTCCATTCTGTGCGGTAACATTGAATTCTTTGGGAAAATCCTAACACCACATTCAAAAGCTCCTGGTTCAACAGGTATTATGTTTAAGCGATAAACCGCCCTTGACCCCTCGATGGATTGAAGTTGAAACTCGTAAACACGTTTCACCTTAACTTCTTGGCTCTCTATTAAATCCGCAACAACCAGTTCAACCCCTACTTCATCGGGTCCAAGTGAGCCTAAATCGAGGATAACTTCAGCAGTGTATTCTTTACCAAGATATATAGCCTCGCGAGCCATATTGAACTGCTTAACCTGAATTACTTCAATTTCCTCCCAGTTACGTTGAATTCTACGTTTCCAAGCAGCAATTTTTTTTGCTGTATCGTAATCGTCGTCAATAAGTTCCGATGATCGCTGGTAAAGCTTGCTGTAAAAACGATTCTGGTAGTCGGTTATCATCCTAAGTGTGGTAAAGTTCGATGCAACTTGGCTTACCGATTTTTTGATAAACCCTACCCACTTTTCTGGAACATCCTCTGTATTTCTTTGGTAGAATGCCGGAACTACTTCGTTTTCGAGTATTGTGTATATCATTTCGGCATCCAACTCATCCTGGAATTCGTGTTCGGAGTAGGTACTTTCCATTGGCAGAGCCCAACCCGCTCCCTCGCGGTAGCCTTCAACCCACCAGCCATCTAGTACACTAAAGTGTAGTACCCCATTCATTACAGCTTTCTGCCCACTTGTACCCGATGCTTCCAATGGTCGTGTAGGTGTATTTAGCCAAATATCAACGCCTTGAACCATGTGTTTTGCCAGTTCCATATCGTAGTTTTGTAGAAACACAATTCTGCCAAGGAATCGAGGTTGTTTTGATATTTCTATGATTTTCTTGATTAAATCTTGCCCAGCCTTATCGTTAGGGTGTGCT
>JAEXVC010000239.1 GCA_023406715.1 Bacteroidota bacterium
GGTTACACCAATGCCGATACATCAAAATCCAAAAGCATAAAAGGGGTGGCTTGGGTACCCGACAACAACTATCCGGGTCGACTTAAAGTTCGGTTCTTCTGGCCCTTCAGTGGAAAATATTGGGTTATTGCGCTCGATAAAGATTATAACTACGCACTGGTTGGCGACCCTTCTCGCAAATATTTATGGATTCTATCGAAGTCCAGCACTTTAGATAACCAAACCTACACAAATCTTGTCAATATAGCGAAGGAGAATGGTTTTGATGTGGAAAAATTGATGATGGTTAACCAAAGTTGTTATTCCAATAAATAAAATTGACACGGGTATAATTAAGTGGTAACTTTGGAATTACTTGCTGAATAACTATGAACAAAACTCTCAAAATCTTCCATTGGTCACCACGGATTCTCTGTATTTTGGCAATACTATTCATCAGTATGTTTGCGTTGGACTCATTTGAAGGGAACCATTCCCTTTGGAAAAAACTTGCTGCGTTTGCAGTTCACCTTATTCCATCGTACATATTAACCATATTTTTACTCATTGCTTGGAAATGGGAAAGAGTAGGAGGAATTATTTTTATCGCGATTGGGCTAGCCTTTGCACCGTTTATTGCAACCCACAATTATGCGATGAACCATTCTGTGTGGATTACCGCTACTATACTGCTAACCATTAACCTACCATTTATTCTAATTGGAATTCTGTTCCTGTTAAGCCATTATCTAAAACGTAAAAACTCTTAAATATTGAAGCCCATGAAACGTATGAATCTTTTTTTAGTATTTGTAGGGATATTCATCCTTGCATTTGCAGTGAGTGTTTTAGTAAAAGTGTTATACTCATACTTTGTACACGGAAATGTTGCATATGGCTGGCAATCGGCTATCCAGTTAGGGCTTATTCTGGCAATTATTCTTACGGTTCGGGAGTATTTTGACCGAAAAAAATAATATTTTCTTAATTTCCTACTTCTGCGCGCTCAAACTTCCACACCTTGGACTCATCGGTACAAGTTACGAGCAATTCGTGTGAGGTAAGTGAAAAAAGTGGATGAATAAAATCTGGCGCAATCTCATTTAAAGGTTCAAGCACAAAACGGCGCTTATGCATTTGCTTGTGAGGTACAATTAAATCAGGGGTAAGCATTATTTGATGGTCGTAAAAAAGGATATCAATATCCATAGTACGCGAAGCGTAACCCGCACCATTCCTAACACGCCCCATTTTTGATTCTATATACGATATTTCCAGCATTATTGCAGCAGGGCTTAAGTTGGTCTCAACCACTATAACCTGATTCAAGAAATTTAACTCGCTACTAAAACCCCAAGGTTCCGACTCGTAAATAGATGACTGTTTACGAATACATCCAATACGGCTATTAATTAACCTGCAAGTTTCCTGAAGATTAAAAACTCTATCGCCAATATTGCCTCCTATAGTGAAAAATACCTTTGCCATCTCATTCAATTTAAAGCGTTGCAAACTTATTGTAAATTTTCATAAATAATCTTAATACGCAAAATATTTTCAAACAAACTAATAAACAGATTATCAACTTTATGAATACGTATTGAATTAAAAAAAGTTATTTCCCAACAACTTATAGCAATTATATTTTGATTAAATTTGATTTTAGTATGTAACAAATCACATGCTAAAATGTCAAATAGTATTATCACTAAACCACTAAAAATATGAAAAATTTTTTCAAACATCTATTAATCACCATATTGGGTGTGTTCATTTCGTTGCTTCTTCTGTTCTTTGTAATGATTGGAGTAATTGGTGCAATGGTTTCGGCTGGAGATAAAGCAACCGAAGTTAAAGAAAACTCAATACTTTATGTTGATTTTAACCAAGAAATAGTTGACCGTGCAAGCGATAATCCTTTCAAAGGGTTCGATTT
Source organism: Bacteroidota bacterium (assembly GCA_023406715.1). Taxonomy (GTDB): domain Bacteria; phylum Bacteroidota; class Bacteroidia; order Bacteroidales; family Tenuifilaceae; genus SB25. The sequence continues at coordinate 1,916 of JAEXVC010000239.1, forward strand.
TATGTCGATGCAGCCACAAAGCAGCATGGGACTTAATAAAATTCTTAAAGCAATTGCCGAAGCCAAGGAAGACCCAAATATTAAGGGTATTTTTATGGAAATTGACGCTGTTGGAGCAGGTGCAGCAACCACTGAGGAAATCCGCGATGCGCTAATCGATTTTAAAACTTCAGGAAAATTCATTATTAGCTATAGCGATACTTACAGCCAAAAAGCATACTACCTAGCCACCGTATCGGACAAAGTTTACTTAAACCCAGAAGGTATGGTTGAGTGGATGGGTTTACGTTCCGAAATTATGTTTTTCAAAGGGGCTTTAGAAAAATTAGGTGTTGAACCTCAAATACTTCGTCACGGTAAATTCAAAAGCGCTGTTGAGCCTTTTATGCTCGACAAAATGAGCCCTGAGAACCGTGAGCAAACTTTAACTTACATGGGTTCAATCTGGAACCATTGGGTTGATGGTATTTCTAAAGCACGTAACATTTCTGTTGAAGAATTGAACCGTTTAGCCAACGATATGGAGATTTTCAATGGAAAATCTTGCATAGATAATAAATTGGTTGACAGTTTAATTTACAAAGACCAACTTATTGATAAATTAAAAGGGCTAACTGAAACTCCAGAGAAAGAAGACCTTAAAACTGTTACATTAGCACAATACTTCAAGGTTCCTGCTAAAAAAGCAAAATTCTCGAAGGATAAAATTGCAGTTATCTACGCACAAGGCGAAATTGGCATGGGCGAAGGTAGCGAAGACGCTATTGGTTCCGATGGAATTTCGCGTGCAATCCGCAAAGCACGCCGCGATAGCACAATAAAAGCTATTGTATTCCGCGTAAACTCTCCTGGTGGTAGTGCTTTAGCATCGGAAGTTATTTGGCGCGAGGTTGAATTGGCCAACAAGGTAAAACCTGTTATTGTATCGATGGGCGATGTTGCTGCATCGGGTGGTTACTACATTGCTGCTCCTGCAACTACAATTATGGCTAGCCCAACAACAATCACTGGTTCAATTGGTGTGTTTGGTCTATTCTTCAATTTGCAAAATACAATGAATAAGAAATTGGGTATAAACGTTGATGTTGTTAAAACCAACGACCACGCTGACTTTTTCAGCCAATTCCGCCCAATGACTGCAGAAGAAAAGGCTGTTGGACAAAAATTCATTGAGGAAACCTACCAAACATTCATCGGTCACGTTGCCGAAGGTCGTAGTTTAGCCGTTGAGAAAGTTGACGAGATTGGACAAGGTAGAGTATGGAGCGGTGTTAACGCAAAGGATATCAAACTTGTTGATGAGTTCGGAGGTTTGAATGCTGCTATTAAACTTGCTGCTGAAAAAGCAAAGGTTGAAAAATACCGTTTGGTAGAGCTTCCTGAGCAAAAAGACCCATTCCAAGAAATAATCAAAGGAATGACTGGCGAAGCAAAAGCTTTCTTCCTAAAGGATGAACTTGGTGTTACATACAAGCATTACAATAGAATTAAGAGTATGCTTAACAACCAAGGTGTTCAGGCACGTATTCCTTACGATGTTGAAGTGTACTAATTAGTGACGAGTGACAAGTGACGGGTGACCAAATCACTTGTCACCTGTCACTGAAAACATTAAAGTATTTTTTGTTACTTTGTCATCCGAAGCGAACCTTCGGATGATTTTTTTACAATATGGAAACACTTAGATACTTACTTTTACCATTTGCGCTGCTTTACTGGATACCTGTAAAGATTAGAAATTTTTTGTTCGACATAAACCTACTAAAAGGTTATAGTCCCGACATTCCAACAATTTGTGTTGGAAATATTACCGTTGGAGGAACTGGAAAAACGCCACACTCCGAGTACCTTATCGAATTGCTTCAGAATAAATTTCAAGTTGGACTACTAAGTCGAGGCTACAAACGCAAAACCAAAGGTTTTAAGTTGGCTGAAACAACCTCAACCGCTAATGAGGTTGGCGACGAACCTCTACAAATCAAACTTAAATTCCCAAACACAATAGTTGCTGTTGATGAGGATAGAGTAAATGGAACCAATGAGTTGGCCTACAACTTCCCCGAAATGAACGTTCTCCTACTCGACGATGCATTTCAGCACCGATATATCAAACCAGGGTTATCGCTTCTTCTAACCAATTACAACAATCTAATTACCCGCGATTTTTTTCTCCCAGCAGGAAGATTGCGCGATAGCATTTCGGAGAAACGTAGAGC
>JAEXVC010000275.1 GCA_023406715.1 Bacteroidota bacterium
GTATAATCCATCGGAGTAAATTACCCCACGGTTGTGGCACCAGAATGGCAGAGCCTCTTTCCTGCGGTTTCCTTTATTGGCAATCCAACCCTCGCGAGTTATTTTGTGGGTGCAGAAAATAGTTCCCATGTAGTTCGTGTCTAAATCGGTAAGCCAAACTGCAAATTGTGGCGGATTTTTCTTATTTATTCCAAGAAATAAGGGGAAATTGTGAAGCCAATTATCACCGGCAGTAATTTTGATTTTTAGGTCGTTGTTTTGGAATTCAATTTCATCCTTTGAGCACGATGAAACCATTGCTGAAAGCAAAATGGAAATTAACAGTAACTTTCTCATAGCGTTGTGTTTTATTACAGCACAAAGGTAGAGGAGCTACAAGCTAAAAACACTTGACGATAATCAAGAAAAACTTTAGAGAGTTCTATTCCTTATTCTGCTCAATGTTTCGGGGGTAACGCCAAGATACGATGCTAAATATTGCAAAGGAATGTTTTTAATATATTCTGGGTATTCCTTGCAAAGCCAAAGGTATCGGTCCTGTGGGGAGTCGTTTAAAAAACTCAATAGGTGTTTCTCCGATGCAATAAAAGCCTGCTCGGAGAGCAGCCTACCCAAGCGTTCAATAGGGGAAAATTATCGTAGAGTTCAATAAGTTTTTTGTGTGAAATTGACAGAACAGACATCTGCTCTAGGCACTGAATGTTTACAATGGAGGGCTTTTGAAGAATAAAACTTGTGAACGATGTTATGAAACCTGGGGCAAAGTAAAAATCGCTTGTCACCTCGGTGCCGTCGGGTTTAAAATGGTAAAACCGAACAAAACCCTCTGGCAGAAAGTACATTCTATCGGCTACTTTTCCATTCTCAACAATTAACTCCTTCTTTTTAAATTCAACCAGTTCAAGGTTTGCAGAAAATTTTTCGAAAACCAGAGTATCTAGGGCAAGAAACCTAGAAATGAAATTGCAGAGAATTTGTAAAGAGTCGTGAGAACTCATAATATGAAGAGTTTATCACAAATATACAAGATAATTATAAACGTAAGGTTAAAAGGCCATGGTTGCAATATTAAGTATTCTCATATGCCATTTCTTAGGTTTGTTTGATGCCAGCGGCATCAAATATCTATAGGATAAAACCCCGTCTTTATTCCGACCCCGGAAGGGGTCGTATAATATCTATGAATTTTTGATTCAATAAATTTCATTTCTCATATATTATTTTTAATTTGGATAAAACATTAATAATATGGCAGATACCTATACGCAACTCTATATTCAGGTAATATTTTCGGTACAGAATAGAGTGGCTTTAATCGGTTCAAAATGGGAGGTTGAACTCTATAAATACATAACAGGTATTGTTCAGAATAAAGGTCAGAAGATGTTAGTCATAAACGGTACAGAAAATCATTTACATTTTCTTATTGGTATGAAACCAAATTGCTGTTTGTCGGATTTAGTTAGAGAAGTAAAGAAGTCTTCAGCAGAATTTATTAAGGCAAAAAAGTTTACAAACTTTGCATTTAAATGGCAAGAAGGATGATTTGGCGCTTTTTCATATAGTCATTCAAATTTGCCGAATGTTATAAGATATATTGAGAATCAAAAGGAGCATCATAAAAACAAAACATTTAAAGAGGAATATGAGGAGTTCCTTAAAATTTTTGAAGTTGAATACAAAAAGGAACACATATTTGATTTTTTTGAATGATTTAATGGGATTAAATGATGCTAGCGTTATGAATTTTATAGAAATTCTCTACAATTAGAGATTATTCGACTCCAGCCGGAGTCGAATACACAAATATGATTTTTGCTATAGATATTCAAACCCTCTGGGTTTGATAAAATTTTGACAATTCTTTACCTCAGAGGTAAAAAATCAACATCTAATTAGCATGATGATTTAAAAAATCAATTATCTCCCAAATTTCCAATATCTTTGGGGATATTATGATGTGCCATTTTCAATTATTGTGCATCTGATTTCTAATATCTGTATTAATGAGTAAAAGCAAAAAAACTAAGGATATTGGTTTTCCAAAGAAGCGGATTACCAAAAAGGAGCTAAAGCAGGCTATTATTGATGTTTTTGCCGATAAGCCCGGCCAAAGTTTTAACTATAAACAGTTGGCCACAATTCTTGCAATAAAGGATGACCCTACGCGTAGAATGATTACCGATATTCTTTACGAGTTGGTTCAGGAGGAGCGAATTGTAGAGCTGTACCGTGGCAAATTCAAAATGGAGATGCAAAATATGCTTGCGGTTGGTATCCTTGAGATGAATAATGATGGCACTGCCGATGTTATTACTGAGGATAACCGTGAGATTTTCATTCCTGAATTTCGTTTGAATCGTGCTCTACACGGCGATAAGGTCGAGATTTCTATTTACCGTCATCGCCGTAGGGGGTTGTTCGAGGGTGAGGTTATAAGGGTGGTTGAGCGAGCTAAGCGCAACTTTGTGGGAACTATCACTCTGGGCAGAGATTTTGCCTTTGTGGTGCCCGATAATAGGCTGATGCCTTACGATATATTCATCCCCAAAATTGAACTTAGCGAGGTTCAAAATGGCCAAAAGGTAATTGTTCAGATTACCGAGTGGCCTGCCAGGGAGAAAAACCCTATTGGAAAAATTGTTGATATTCTGGGCGACCCAGGCGTTCACGAGGTGGAAATGCACGCAATTCTTGCAGAGTTTGACCTTCCGTATAAATTCCCTGAGGAGTTGGATAGGGTTGCTGAAAAAATAAGCGAAAAAATCACAGAGAAGGATTATAACGAAAGACGTGATTTCCGTAATATTCCAACGTTCACAATAGACCCGTTCGATGCTAAGGATTTTGACGATGCCCTTTCGGTTCAAATTCTTAAGAATGGAAATATTGAGGTTGGCGTTCACATTGCCGATGTTACACACTATGTAACACCCGATACTCCTATAGATGATGAGGCCATTGAGCGCGCAACATCGGTTTACTTGGTGGATAGGTGCGTTCCGATGCTACCAGAGCGATTATCAAACTTTATTTGTTCACTGCGACCCGATGAGGAAAAACTTTGCTTTTCGGCTGTTTTTGAGATGAACGAGAATGCCGAGTTACTTTCGCAGTGGTTTGGCCGGACTGTAATTTTATCGAAAAGACGATTTACCTACGAGGAAGCACAGGAGGTAATTGAGACTGGCAAAGGCGATATGCAGGACCAAATCCTGTTGCTGCACAAACTTGCTCAGATTTTGCGAAAGAACCGGTTCAAGCAAGGAGCCATAGCTTTTGAGCGCATTGAGGTGAAGTTCGAATTAGACGATAAAGGTAAACCCCTTGGTGTTTACTTTAAGGAGAATAAGGAGTCAAATCAACTCATTGAGGAGTTTATGCTTTTGGCGAACAAACGAGTTGCCGAGTACATTGGTAAAGAGCGTTCTGCTAAGCGCGAGTTGCCATTTGTGTATCGTATTCACGATAAGCCAAACCTTGAGAAGTTCGATGCGTTTCGTTCGTTTATCACCCGCTTTGGTTACAACATAACTGGCAATACCGATAAGCAAATCAGCAAAGCAATCAACAAGTTGATGGCTGAGGTAAAAGGTAAACGTGAGCAGAACCTTATTGAAACACTTGCATTACGCTCAATGGCTAAGGCGCGCTACTCGTCCGATAATATTGGACACTACGGTTTGTCGTTTCCACATTACACGCACTTTACATCGCCAATTCGCCGTTTCCCCGACATGATGGTTCATAGGCTGTTGGCTCACTACCTAAATAGCGATAAACCTAAGAACAAGGAGCAGATAGAGACACTTTGTAAGCACTCCACCGATATGGAAATTCGTGCAACGGAGGCCGAAAGAGCATCAATCAAATATAAGCAGGTTGAGTTTCTGCAGGATAAGGTGGGGCAAAAGTTTAAAGGAGCAATTTCTGGAGTTACCAGTTTTGGATTATTCGTTGAACTTGAAGGCACACAATGCGAAGGTTTGGTTGCAATGCGCGATTTAAACGACGATTACTACCAGTTCGACGAGGAATCTTATGCACTGGTTGGCGAACGCACTGGTCGCAGATTCCAACTTGGCGATGAGGTTGAGGTTGAGGTTTGGCGCACCAATCTGGTTAAGAAGCAAATCGACTTCAGACTTGTAGGAATGGAGTATGCCGAAATGCCACAACGCAATAGTCGTATCTCCAAACCTAAGCATAGCAGTTCGCATAAGCCCGAGAAAACTCGAGTTCGTGGGGTGGTAAAGTTTGGCGGAGGTTCTAAATCAAAAGGAAAATCTAAACCAAAAGATAAAGGACGGGGAGGAAAGAAGAGGCGATAAGTTTTGTTGTTCGTTGATGGTTGTTTGTTGTTCGGCACGGACAGGTGAGTTTTTATGTTTAACTTTTAACTTAAAATATGAGAAAACTATTTATGTTTGTTGCTGGTGCAATGCTGCTTGCATCGTGCACTGGTGGTAAAAAAGAACTTACCACAGGTCCTTGGCTTGGTGTTGTTCAGTTGGATTCACTGGGCAATTTTACAGTTCCTTTCAACTTTGAGGTAAAAAAAGATGCCGATAAAGTTACATTGGTTATTCGCAATGCCGATGAGTTTATTCTGGTTGATGAGGTTGAGGTAAAAGGCGATACAATTCACGCAAAACTTCCTGTTTTTACTAGTGAGATTGTTGCAGTAATTGGCGATTCTTTAAAAGGATTCTACTATCCAAAGGGTTTGCAGTTTGGTGTGAAGTATAATTTCTACGCTGTAAAGGGAC
>JAEXVC010000021.1 GCA_023406715.1 Bacteroidota bacterium
TTCGCCTGGGTGAGGAGTTATGATGGTATTCTCAGGCAAGGTCAAAAGCAAATCCTTGTTCTCTGAAATTATATTCAAAGCATCAGCGTCGAGCACCAAAGGAACTTTCACTTCAGAAATAATCATCTCTAATGCTTTTTTAGTCTGGACGTTTGTACCCAAGCCTGGGCCAATACAAATGGAACTATACTTGTCGATGTTTGAAATTGATGTAATGAAATTCTCATTTGCATCAACTTTACACATTGTCATTGGCGCTGATTGCTGTACGATGTCGTATCCACATTTTGGAATATGAACCGTAACTAATCCAGCACCAGAGTTAACTGCTGCCTTTGCACATAGCACTGCAGCACCAACCATTCCGGAGCTTCCTGCTACAACCAAACAATGGCCATAAGTTCCTTTGTGCGAGAAGGTGGCTCGAGGTTTTAAAATCGGCAACACATCCGTTATCTCCAGATAAAAATTAGGTGTTGACTTTTCTTCAATAACCTTTGGATGAAGCCCTATTGGTAGAACATACCATTGTCCAACATACATTTCGTTTTCTGCAAAAAAGAAACTCAATTTTGGAAATTGAAGTGTTAGGCAAACATTTGCCTTTACCACCGTATTCGTATTTGGGTAAGGATTCTCATTGCTAAATAAACCTGATGGAATATCTACTGATATAACATTTGCTCCAGATCGATTAATATATTGAACCAGTTTTGCACCAAAGCCATCTATAGGGCGACTTAATCCTGAGCCATAAAGTGCATCGACAATAATATCGTTTTGGTTGATGAATGGTAAGTCTGAATCATTCGAGATATCTTTCAAATAGATATTGGTTTTCTTCAACCTAGATAAGTTTATACTGAAATCAACTGAGTATGACGTTGAGTTTAGATAGTAAACTTCGGTATTATAGCCTGCAAAAAACATCATTCGAGCCAAGGCTAATCCATCGCCACCATTATTGCCCGGGCCACAAAAGAAAAGGAACTTATTTGATGTTGAAAGATTTTTAGCTATCCACCCAAATAGAGCATCGGAAGCCCGCTCCATTAAGTCAATGGAGGCAATTGGCTCGTTGGCTATGGTGTAAGCATCGATTTCGCGAATCTGTTCGGAACTGAAAATTTTCATCTATTTACAATTGATGAATTACTTTATCAAAATTAGTCTAAAACAGATAAATCTGAATAATATTTGAAACAATGAATAACAAATTTTTAATTTATTGCTAAATTTACTTTGCTGATTTTTAATTTGATGCAGTCAAGGTTACAGTTGGAAAATGATTTTACAACATTATTTTAACAGTTGTACATAAACCAAAATGGAGTATTTTTGTCCAATTCTGAATAAAATGAAATAATTATTAACTAAATAACAATTAATCTATGTTTAAAAATCATCCTAAAGGATTGCTGGGAGCGGCTCTTTCGAATATGGGAGAACGTTTCGGATTCTATATAATGATGGCGATACTAACGCTATTTATCTCGGCAAAATTTGGTTTATCGGAAACCACTACAGGCTATGTTTATTCAGCATTTTATGCTTCAATTTACCTACTAGCTTTGGTCGGTGGATTAATTGCTGATAGGACAAAAAGATACAAAGGAACTATTCTTATTGGTCTTATTATGATGGCCGTTGGGTACTTAATTATTGCTATACCAACCCCAACACCAGTTCCAAGTATGGGTCTATACCTAGCTTTAACCTGTTTTGGATTATTGGTTATTGCCTTCGGAAATGGTTTATTCAAAGGAAACCTACAAGCTATTGTAGGACAAATGTATGACAATAATGAGTATTCTGACAGACGTGACGCTGGTTTCCAGATATTCTATATGTTTATCAATGTTGGTGGTTTCTTTGCACCATGGATTGCAATAGGTGTAAGAAACTGGTGGTTAAAGGTTAACAACTTTGATTACAATGCTGGTCTACCTGAATTATGCCATCAATATCTTAAGCAAGGAGATGCAATGCCTGCAGAATCACTAACCCGTTTAACCGAGTATGCGAACAAAGCATATATTAATGCCCCTGCAAGCATTGACCTTACCACTTTTGTTAACAACTATCTTGATGTATTCAATCGTGGTTTCCAGTATGCATTCATGGCAGCAATTGTTGCTATGGGAATTTCATTGGTTATTTACTTAACCAATAAAAGCAAATTTCCTGACCCTGCCCAAAAAGTTAGTTCTAAAGCGGGTAATGCAATAAGCAAGGAAGAAATTATGATGAGTGCTAGCGAAATTAAACAACGTATTTATGCTTTATTTGCTGTGTTTGGTGTTGTTATCTTTTTCTGGCTTTCATTTCACCAAAATGGTTACTCTCTTACATATTTTGCTAGGGATTATGTAAACCTTGATGTTATTGATATTAATCTTGGTTTCACGAGAATTAAGGGTGCTGAGATTTTTCAAGCCGTTAACCCATTCTTTGTGGTAACTCTTACACCTCTTATCATGTGGTTGTTTGGTAGCCTAAAAAGAAGAGGTAAAGAGCCATCAACACCCATGAAAATTGCCATTGGTATGGGTATCGCATCGTTGGCTTATATATTCCTAATGTTATTCTCATTAGCTCTACCTGCTAAGGAATCTTTAGCATCAATGAGTGCTAACGATATTTCAGCAATGCAAATTACTCCTTGGGTAATGGTTGGACTATACTTTATTTTGACAGTAGCGGAGTTATTTATTTCTCCACTTGGAATTTCTTTTGTTTCAAAAGTTGCACCTCCTCACCTACAAGGTGTAATGCAAGGATGCTGGTTGGCTGCTACTGCAATTGGAAACTCACTTCTATTTATTGGAGGTATTCTATACACAACTGTTCCTATTTGGGCATGCTGGTTGGTATTCGTGGGAGCAACCGCAGCTTCAATGATAGTTATGCTACTAATGGTGAAATGGTTAGAGAGGGTTGCTAGATAATTTACCTCGATACTTGCAAAGGGTTATCCTATATAGGATAACCCTTTTTTATTATATTGGTTTTTAGAAGATTTATTTCAATACATGGTGTTTATCCGAAAATAAGACGTACCTTTGCACAAATTTGAGAAATAAGCAGCAACGAAAACGCTTTCTGTCATCACAGTTTTTCCCGACTAAAAGATAGAAGTTATTGACTTAGGGCTCGAAAAAATCAATCATCTAATTTAATTTAATTTATGAACATTTACGTGTCAGGTCTGAGTTACAGAATCAGCGACGATGACCTAAGGCAACTTTTCGAAGAGTATGGCGCGATTAAATCCGCCAAAGTAATTACCGACAGGGAAACTGGGCGTTCTAGAGGTTTCGGATTCGTTGAAATGGATAACGATGAAGAAGCAAAAAAGGCTATTGAAGAGCTTACAGGTGCTGAGTATGATGGTAAAGTTATCAGTGTAACTGAGGCTAAACCTAAAACCGATAAACCTCGTGGAGGTGGCGGTTTTAACCGTGAACGTAGCGGTGGTGGTGGTTTCAACCGTGGCGGTGGCCGTGGTGGATTCGATCGTGATAGCCGTGGCGGCGATAGCCGTGGTGGCGAGCGTCGTGGTGGTTTTGGCGGCGAACGTCGTACTGGCGGTGGAAGAAGAGAACACTAGAAATAGTTTGTGCGATACTAAAGGCAGCCTGTTGGCTGCCTTTTCTGTTATTTCCTTACACGTTCCACTTCAACTGCAAAGTATTTAGTACTCCCTCGCCAAGGAACTCGGATGTACCTTTTTATGTAATGAATATTTACTCGTTCTCCAGTTAACGCAACCTCCTGCAACTGCTTAACAAGGGAATCTTGCTTGGTTGATATCGAGAAGTCGAAAGTTTCAGCAATGGGACTGGTGCCTTTCAATGCTCCGAACGATTCGATACTGAGTTTAGCCTCGTAAGTTTTGAAAAGATAGCCTTTCTCGCTAATTCTAAGTATTTTCCCTGCCATCACACCCTTTTCATAGGTTCCCCAGTATAATAGAGCGAAGAAACCTACTATTAAAAGGATTAGTACAATGAGAATTCGTTTTAGTATTTTCATCTTTTAAATATTTAAATCCAAAATTAATGAAATTCTAGTAACGATTCGTGAATTCCTTTGTGTAATTCGTACCAAAAATCTAGCGCAGCAGCTCTCTTGTCAGTTTCAAATGCCGAAATCCACCTGTCCAGTTCTAGATTATTTACACCATCAACCTCTTTTTTCTTTTTAAGGAAGGTGTAAACATAATCGATATTGCGTTCGCTTTCCCAGAAAATTGAAGCATTTCGACTATTAATTCGGCTGGCAGTAAGTAATAACGAACGCTGGAATTTATCTCTTAAACCGTAAAGTGACTCTATCACTTCTGGCAGTATATCCTCTGCCCAAGCTCTATGGAATCGGCACATTCCCAAATTATCCATCACCAACTCCAGCAACATTCGTTTTGCATTCTCGCGGCCAAGCTGACGGGGTGGAACAAAATCCTTTCCATAGTACATGTAATATTTGCCCATAATGGCCATTGGCGAAAGAACTCCTGGTGTCCAGTATTGGTTGGGAACGGTCCATCCTGAGCGTGCAAAACCAACATACACAAACTTGTCGAGCACGGCAGTTCCTTTTCTGCGGGCAAAGTGTCGGGCAAGTTTTCTGGCACCCTCCTTCATATGAAATGCTCCTTTAGGATTTACCATTTGATCCATTAGGGCAATGCCTATATTGGCGTTATGCATTGAATCTTCAACCACTTTAAATCCGTCAGGATTAAAAATTGGAGTATTGCTTATACCTAATTCCTCAGGCTTAATTAATCCCTCAACCACACAATCCATTAACCACGATAAAACGCCACCAATGGAAATTGCATCAAATCCAAGCATATCGGCATGGTGGTTAATTTTCTCAGCAGCACGCTGATCGAAAATTCCACAAAGAGGCCCCATTGTTTGGTAAGGCTCGTAATCCTTTTTAAACTCGCCTTGCATTTTTTTACAAACAGCACTGCATGGCTCGCCACAAGTCTTCTGCTGTTTTGTTTTAATGGTTTCCTCGTTGAACTGCTTAAGGTAATGGTCAACAATAAAATCCTTATGTATTTTAAGACGTTCTTCCTCAGTCATATAAATAGTACGATAGTTGAAGGCCATTGTATCGCCTTTTAATGTGGCGTAGTTTACGCCAAATGTTCCGCCAGTCTCGAATTTTGGGTCGAAACGGTACTTTGTTGTAGCCTCCATATCCTTAGCAGCCAAACGTTTCTGGTATCTATCCTCAAACCAACTATCAGCAACTGACCTATCGCGGAAATCATCATCAACATAAGTACCACCATAAATAATAGATACAATTCCGTGCTGTTGAACCATTTTTGTGCCAAATCCGCCACGTCCGGCCCAAGTATCAACAAAAGTAACCTCTCCTTTCTTTATTGGAGCTGAAGCAATTGCCCCAAAATCAGTATAGAGCGATGCAGGGCCTGCAGTAAGAATGCGTGGGTCGTTTTCGTATCTGCTTCCTAACAAATCCAACGTGTGCTGCATCATTGAGTAAACACCACCCCGTCCCTGACTCCAAACAGTGTTTTGCTTTACAGGAATTAATTCTACCTCAATTTCCTCGCCGTGAATACGGTTTAGATATAGTATTGACGGTGTTGGTGTTTTGCCAACTATGGAGAACATGTTTATACCTAAATTATCGAAAACTAGACCTGCGCCACCCATTGATGAAATAAAAAAACCATGCCAACTGGGTGAAATACCATTCACAATTAACCTATTTGAACCAGGAAATATTGAACCAGCCAATAAACCAACACCAACGTTTAAACTGTCGTGTTTATGTGCAAGATGAATTCCTAAATCTACTGGGCCAAAGAAATCGCCCACGTTATAGCGTTGCACCTTGTAGAATCCGCTTGCCGCATCAATCATTAAAAGTTTAAGAGTAGGATTGCTGGTAATCATATTTTTATTTTTGTGATTAATTATTCTGCAAAGATAACCCATAATCAATTACTGTTATTTCAATAACAGTAAAAGATACTCCTGTTTAACAAATATTATGGATAATAGAAAAAGGCTGCTTATTGCAGCCTTTTCTGTATTTATATCAATTTATTAAACTATTCTTTTCTGTCGTTATTCATAAAGCCTTGCTGTTCCAAAACGCTGAGTAAAGTTTTAGAGAAAGCTACATTATCCTTTAAGGTGTAACGCTTATCGGTGAAAATCTGAGCAAGAGTTTCCTTTTGATTTTCCTCCAAAAGTTTCTTTGTAATTGGTAAGGACTCTTTATGCTGATAAATTTGGTCGATATCGCCCTCGGAATAATCCTGATAAATTTCCTGGTGAAGTATGCTTGCAAGGGGTAGGCGGTCAGTTAACTCAGGAGTTTCATCGGGATATCCTAATACAACTGTAGTAACAGGAACAACACCTTTGGGTAATTTTAAAACCTCAATAATTTTAGCGGCAGTATATGTTGTGGTTCCTAGATAGCATATTCCAAGTCCATTTTCCTCTGCTGCAATACATACATTCTGAGCAGCAAGTAAAGCATCGATTGCAGCGGTGAAAAACGATAAAAAGTTATCGTACCCAGGTTTCGCATTCCGCTGAATGCACCATTTGTTAAAGCGGTTGAAATCGGCACAGAAAGTAAGTACAACTGGAGCCTGTGTAACCATTGCTTGATTGAAATGACAAGGAGCTAATTGCTGTTTAATCTCTTGACTTTTGGTAACAATAATGCTGTAAACTTGCATATTACCAGTGGTAGATGCACGTGTTCCTGCATAGAGGATATCATTAAGCAGGTCTTCTTCAATGGGGTCGCTCTTATACTTCCTTATGGAGCGATGGTTTAAAATAGCGTTCATAAACAATTTTGAAATCAATTCAACTGAGCAAAGAAAAACCATTTAGCGCGAAGTTGTTCGCGAGAGTTGGTGTTGTTGAGCAGAAAAACAAAAAAAGTTTGGGGTGAATATTTTTACAATTTAAACCCGACCACAAGCATATCGTCGGTCTGGTCAGCATTTCCTTTCCAAATTTGAATGGTGTGTTCAAGTTTAGATGCCTGCTCACTCATTGGCAGATTACTAATAGAATGAATTAACTTCCTGAATTCAACAATTTTGAACTTTTGCTGAGAAATGCCACTAACTTGATCGGCATAACCATCGGAAAAAATGTAGAACTGGTCGTTGGTTTCAAAATTAACAACCTCATTTTGGAAGGGTAATTCCTTCATATGAACACCAACAGGATTGCGAACCGCTTTGTACTCCAACAATTCTCCATTCCTAATCATATACAAGGAGTTATATGCCCCCGAAAATTGTAGTTCATTTTTGGATTTATCAATTATACACAAAGCCATATCCATTCCATCCTTGGCCTCTGTTTTATACTCGGTCTGGTTTAAGGCTTCTTTAACTTTGATTCTCATTTCCTCCAATACTTCAGCCGCACTTTTTGGATTGGAATATGTGAACACCTCGTTCATCAATGTTACACCAAGCATGCTCATAAAAGCACCTGGCACTCCATGCCCAGTACAATCAGCCGCAGCAATAACTGTATAGGTTTGATATTCCTTAATAAAGTAAAAGTCGCCGCTTACAATATCTTTTGGTTGGTATAAAATGAATAAATCCTTAACAGGTTTAGGCAATGTTGATGATTTTCCAAGCAAAACACCCTGAATACGTTTTGCGTAGTTAATGCTATCGGTAATTTGAGTGTTTTTTTGCTCTATCAACCTTTTTTGCTCGCTCAAAAGTTGGTTGTCACGTTTCTTTATTCTATACCATCGGAATGAAAAGAAAGCTAATGAAGATGCAAGGATAAATGCAAGAATCAGTAAACGTTGTATCGATTTATTTTTATCGAGTTTTATATTTTGCAGTGCAATTTGTTGCTCCTTCTTTTCAGTTTCGTACTGTGTTTGGAGCTCTGCTATCTGAAAGTGCTTTTCAGCGTTAAAAATTGAATCCTTTAATTGTGTATATTTTTGAATGCACTTTAAGGCCGAATCATATTTTCCCCATTTTTCATAGGCTACCGAAAGGCTCTGATAATTATTTATGATATCCTCGTAAAGTTCCATTTGTAGGGCTAACTGTTGCGATTCTTCAAGATTTTTTACAGCATTTTCGTAGTCATTCCTCTTGAGGTTTACTTTTCCTATTATTGCAAGAATCTCGGAGTAACCCCTGTTGTTCGAATTGTCTTTTAAGATATTGAGACCAGTATGTAGATGATTAAGCGATTTTTGAGTATCACCTTTAATAAGATAATATAAGCCTAAGTCTCTATTAGCTAAGGCAACACCATAACTGTCGGAACTTTCTGTGAATTTTTCTCGAGAGTTTTCGATATAGATATATGCAGAATCAATACTACTTTTTGAAAGTAAAGCGTTGCCGATTGCCAATAAAGAGTAGCCTTCTGCATTAACATTTTTTTGTGTTTTGGCCATACTTAGAGTATATCTACAAATCCTTTCAGACTCATCGAAGTTTCCCCAAGACTGATTTATATAGCCAGAAACAATATAGCAATTAAGAATACCATCCGGATCTTCAAGTTTTTCAAAAAGACTAATATTTTCTTGAATTTCCTTTTGCGCTTCGTGATACTTCCCCCAGTATTTATAGGTCAATCCAATCATATAGCCCTTCCAACCAGCCCTAATGCTATCATTCTTACTTAAATAGTAATTCTTTGCTTTGTTATAGTAATCAATAGCAACGGGGTATTGTCCTACCCAATAATTAGTGAATCCATACCTACTCCATATACTAGCAAGTATAGCGGTGTCTCCTTTTTTTCGGGCCAATTCTTCAACTTGGGCAAGAATTTTTTTTGTGGAATCCGGATTGCGTGTTGTGTTTACTGCAATTGCCAGTAACGAGTCGGCTCTCTGCTTCAAATTATCGGCTTCTTGAGCAAGTGAGATAATTGGAAACAATACTACTAGAAAAGACAGTATTCTCATACTAGTAAAATTAGATAAGCATTACTTGCTAAGCGTCAGTATCCTTCTCAATTAAGTACTGATTGCGGTCGGCAGAACTACGCGAAACCAACTCACCAATAAAACCTGCCATAAAAAATTGTACACCAATAATTGCAATAACTAAAGCAATATAAAACAATGGCTGATCGGTTACAGGCCTGTACTTTAGTTGATGTGCTTGCGCCCAAAGTTTACTGATTATTAGCCATAATGAAATTACACCACCCGACATGAACATTAGTGTTCCCAATGTTCCAAAGAAGTGCATGGGGCGTTTCCCGAATTTGGAAACGAAGGTTACAGACATTAAATCGAGAAAACCATTTATAAATCGTTCCCATCCGAATTTAGAAACACCGTATTTGCGTTCCTGATGATGCACAACCTTTTCGCCAATTTTCTTGAATCCTGCTTGCTTTGCCAGAACAGGTATGTAGCGATGCATTTCACCATAAACCTCAACGCTTTTCACAACGCGACCTTTATAGGCTTTAAGCCCACAGTTCATGTCGTGAAGTTTTATGCCAGTGACCCTCCTAACAGTTCCGTTGTACAGTTTGCTAGGGATTCTTTTTGTAAAAAGAGGATCGTGACGCTTTTTCTTCCAGCCCGATACAATATCGAAACCGTCCTCTTTAATCATTCTATAAAGTTCAGGAATTTCATCGGGACTGTCCTGCAGGTCTGCATCCATGGTAATAACCACATCGCCTTTTGAGGCGGTAAAGCCAACCTGCAGAGCAGCCGATTTGCCGTAGTTACGGCGAAATTTTATTCCCCTTACGGTTGAATATTTCTGTTTTAAACTTTCAATAACGCTCCAACTGGAATCGTTACTACCATCATCAATCATAATTACCTCGTACGAGAAATTGTGCTGATGCATCACGCGCGAAATCCACTCCATTAATTCTGGTAACGACTCTTCCTCGTTGTAAAGCGGAACAATAACAGAAATATCCATACTTATAAATTATTCAATTACTTTTTCTTTCTCAAAAGGGTTCACATCTTTTTTAAGGATAGCACCATGAACCAGAGAAATAAGAAAACCAAAGAAAACACCAGATAAAGTTCCAAATATTACCATCATAGGGATGAACATTTTCTTTGCAATTGAAAGCCCTTGTTCAATTTGAGAGTCATCCATACCTCTTTGCATCATTTGATCAGCTGAATCTTGTAATGCAATGTCAATTAATCCTGGATCAATAACTGTGAAAAGTATCAGGGTGAAAACAATTGATATTATAGTTCCAAAAAGGCTAATTAGTACACCTGCACCGAGGGCTTGTCCATAACTCATAGCGCCTCCAAGATATTGATCGCGGTATGCCTTAATACCAAAATACAATACAATTATCGATATAAGAATTCCAACATAACTAGCTGGCTTGTTTGTTATTAGGCCAGAAATGTATAAAATAACAGTAAACGCGATACTTGCTGCACCTAAAATTAATCCCCAGTTAAGGGTTGCCTTTAGTAATTGTGGTTTAGTTGTGTTTTCCATAATGTTTAATGATTAGTTAGAGTACAAATATAAATAAATTTATAAGTGAATTTGATAAAAAAAGTTAGTGAGGTGTGCAGAATTAATAATATTTTATACTTTTGCACCGGGTAAGTCTTATACGACCAGCTCCTGCAGAACTCCCCCAGGACCGGAAGGTAGCAAGGGTATGTGGTTGTAGCGGTGCGATATAAGTAGCTTACCCACTTTTTTTATACCTACTCGATATTTACTCCGGTTAAGCCATATCCTCTGATTTTTTCACTATTGTAGTTAATCCGTGTTGATAATTCTGCCCATTTTTTCAGAATTATTATTATCCTTTTTACTAAATTCAATTTGGGTAGATAAAAAATTGTAGGTAATTTTATTGGCACTAAAAACGAAACTATTTCATTAAATAAATCTATTATGAACAAAGACATTTTTAAGCTAGAGCCCCAACGTGTGTGGAAACACTTCTATAGCCTTACTCAAATTCCACGTCCATCGAAGCACGAAAAATCTTGTGTTGACTTCATGGTTAAGTTTGGCAAGGATAATGGATTAGAAACCATAGTTGACGAGGTTGGCAACGTAATAATTCGCAAGCCTGCAACTCCTGGTATGGAGAATCGTAAAGGCATCGTTCTTCAAGGTCACCTTGATATGGTTCCTCAAAAGAATAGCGACAAGAATCATGATTTCACAAAAGACCCTATCGAAGCATATGTAGATGGAGAATGGGTAACTGCCAATGGAACCACTCTTGGTGCTGATAACGGTATTGGCGTTGCTGCAACTATGGCTGTCCTTGAGGCTAAAGATTTGGTTCATGGCCCAGTTGAGGGATTATTCACCATTGATGAAGAAACAGGAATGACTGGTGCGTTTGGCCTTAAGTCTGGATTACTTAAACGTGATATCTTGATGAATCTCGATTCAGAGGATGAGGGTGAACTCTATGTAGGTTGTGCTGGAGGACTCGATGCTAACATTAAGTTTGAGTACAAATCTGCTCCTATCCCAAGTGGAGTAACCGCATATAGTATTGCAATTAAAGGACTTAAGGGCGGCCACTCAGGTATGGATATTGTTTTAGGCCGTGCTAACTCCATTAAGTTATTATTCCGATTCCTTTATAATGTTGAAAAGACATTAGGGGTTAAGGTTGCATCAATCGATGGTGGTAGTTTACGTAACGCTATTCCTCGTGAGGCATTTTCTGTAGTTGTTGTACCCAATGAAAATTTAGCAAAGTTTGAGAAGGCTGCAACCGAACACCTTAATATATATAAGGCAGAATTTGCAGTTACCGAACCTAGCCTTTCCTTTACAGTTGAGAAAACAGAGATGCCTTCATCTATTATTGATGCAAAGGTTCAAGCCAATGCAACTCGTGCTTTCTTTGGTTGCCCTAATGGAGTCATCAGAATGAGCGATACTATGCCTGGGCTTGTTGAAACCTCCAATAACTTGGCTCGTGTTTATTCCGATGGGAATGCAATTCATGGACAATGCTTAATGCGTAGTTCTGTGGAAACATCAAAAGATGCTTTGGCCGATAAGATGGCCGCGGTATTTGAACTTGCTGGTGCAAAAATTGAGTTTACTGGCGGGTATCCTGGATGGAAACCAAACCCAAATTCTCCTATTTTGAAGGTTATGCAGGATGTATACAAGAATAAGTATGGCAAAACACCTGAAATTAAGGCTATTCACGCAGGCTTGGAGTGTGGTCTGCTTGGTGGTGTTTATCCTAATTGGGATATGATATCATTTGGTCCAACCATTCGTTTCCCTCACTCTCCCGACGAAAAGGTGAATATTGCAACAGTTCAAAAGTTCTGGGATTATCTTATTGAGGTTTTAAAGAACGTACCAGTGAAATAAATCATATTTTCATGTAGATTTTAAGTCCATCTAGAATTCTAGATGGACT
>JAEXVC010000049.1 GCA_023406715.1 Bacteroidota bacterium
ATGTGGGCTCGTGATGAGTTAATCTCAATTCCAGATTGTCCTATTCATTCTTCAAATGCAAATAAGATATTTAAGTTAATTCGAGAGAATATTCCCCAAACGGCGGATTTTAGGTTGGCATTTATCGTACTATCAAGAGCCCAGCTTGTACTTGTTTTAAAAACCAAGGTTATGCCCAATTTAGAGTGGGTTTCCGAAGGTTTCAACCAGACATTGAAGAGTTTTGGCATTGAAGGTTTTTGGATTCATCTGAATCCTTCATCAGGGAAACGAATCTTCGAAAAAATTACGTGGCATTTAGTTTGGGGCAGTCCCCGGTCGACTGATTATAATGGATTGCTTTACGGCCCTGCTGCATTTCAACAATTAATACCAAAACTCTATAACCAATCATTGCACGAAACATTGAGTTTCTTTGGGCTAAACTCTAATGATGCCGTTGTTGACCTATACTGTGGAACAGGGAACTCCATGAATTGTTGGGTTAAGACTGGTGCTGAAACCATTGGTGTTGAGCAGAGTGGCGATGCCGTTGAGTGTGCTAAGGTTAACATTCCTGAAGCTATTGTTCTCCGTGGAGCTTGTAGGCAAAGGATTCCTCAAGTTAACGAGTGGGTTTTGGAGCAGAGAAATTCCGGCAAAAGAGTATTGCTTTATGCCAATCCGCCCCGAACAGGTTTGGAAACCGAAGTTTTAAGTTGGATAGTTAAAGATGGTTTGCCTTCTAAAATTGCTTATCTATCCTGTAGTCCTGGTACTCTTTACAAAAATCTTATCTTTTTAACTGAAAAGGGATATAAAGTAAAAAGAGTTATTCCTTTCGATTTTTTTCCACAAACAATTCATGTGGAGTGCCTTGCTTTACTAGAGTTGTAGTTTGTGTATCGTTGTTTTTTTGATTAATAGGTGATATAATGTGATGTATATTGCTGCTTATAGTGAGCTGTTTAATTTAAATTATCGTAAATTTGAATTAGATGCCTTATTGTATAAATTTTTTCTTTATGATTGGGAAAAAGATTTTTCTTGTTTTTGTTGCAATAGTATTGTTTTGGAACAATTCTTTTTCTTGCACAACAGCAATTATTAGCGGCAAAGCCACCCCCGATGGACGCCCTTTATTATGGAAACATCGCGATACCGACCAGTATAACAATAAAGTGATGTTCTTTGTTGGTGCTCGATATGATTACATTGGCATTGTTAATTCTCAGGATACTCAGTTCCATGTATGGGGAGGAACTAATAGTGCGGGTTTCTCAATTATGAATTCGGCCTCCTACAATATAATTCCCGAAAACGACAAATCTACTGTAAAGGATTTGGAGGGATATATTATGAAACTTGCGCTTGCAAACTGCGCAACCATAAAGGATTTTGCAAACATGCTCGATACTTTGCCTAAGCCATGGGGTATTTCGGCTAATTTTGGTATTATCGATGCTCAGGGGGGAGCTGGTTACTATGAGGCTAATAATTTTTTCTATAAATTTTTTGATGCAAATGACCCTTTAGATGCTCCAAATGGCTATTTAGTCCGTACAAATTTTTCTATTTCTGGGAAGGAGAACGAGGGCGCAGGTTATAACCGTTATCAAACGGCGCAAAATATTATTAACGAAGCATTGGCGCAAAATGGATTAACCCCAGCATTTTTTCTACATAATGCCTCCCTCTGCTTAAGGCATGACTTAACTAAAACTGACCTTTCCAATGAATTTAATAAGAATAATTTTTCTAACCGAATGTATCCTTTTCGCGATTTTATTGTTCGCTACTCTTCGTCATCAACCATTGTGGTTCAGGGTATTAAGGGTGATGAATCGCCACTGCTAACAACCTCTTGGGTCAAAATTGGCTTTCAGCCAGCATCTGTAGCCTTACCTGTATGGGTTGGGAAATCCGATATCGTTCCTACAGTTCTAACATCAATAGGCCAAGATAATTCATTACTTTGCGACATCACTTTGAAACTTAAAGAGGAGTGCTTTCCCTATATCAAATGGAGTGAGGGCGAAAACTATGTTTTGCTTGAGAAGTTAGGAAATATTAACGGTACTGGCCTTATGCAGTTAACTGTGCCTTTCGATTTGGAGATTATGGCAAGGGTAGAAAAAATTGTTGACAAGTGGCGTAAGTCCAAGTTTAATGCTAATGATGTTAAACGCTTCAATGAGGAACTTGATAGGCAAATCCCCATTTTTTACTCAATAAATTTTGGATTAACGCAATGATACGTAAAAGGCTTGTTGTGCTTACAGGTGCAGGAATTAGTGCCGAGAGTGGCATTCGTACTTTTAGGGATATGGGTGGTTTATGGGAGGAGTATGATGTAATGGAGGTGGCAAGTCCCGAAGGATGGAGAAAAAATCCTCAGCTTGTACTGAAATTTTACAATGAGCGTAGACGACAACTTAGCGATGTAAAGCCAAATGTGGGTCATACAGCCTTAGCTGAGGCTGAACAGGATTTCATCGTAAATATTATAACTCAGAATGTTGATGACTTGCACGAGCGCGCAGGCAGTTCCAATATATTGCATTTGCATGGCGAGTTAAAAAAAGCACGTTCAACTGCCAATCCTAGTAATATCCTTGATATAGGTTATAGTGATATTTACTGGGGCGATACCTGCGACAAAGGTTATCAACTTCGTCCGCATATTGTATGGTTTGGCGAGGATGTTCCTGCAATGTCCGATGCAATTAAACTTGCACAAAGTGCCGAAATATTTGCTGTTGTAGGAACATCGCTTAATGTGTATCCTGCAGCAGGATTGGTTGATTATGTTCCTAAATGTTGCCCAATTTATTTGGTTGACCCCAACGATGTTAGTGTTTGGCGACGCGATGTAACTGTTATAAAAGAAAAGGCTTCGATAGGTGTTCCTCGGATGCTTAAAATGATTCGTGATAAGTAGTTTTTAGTATGCGGTTTTTATTCCACTTTGTTTTACTGTTAATAACTAGCCTAATATATACCGATTTGGCTGGACAAAACTTCGATGCGGGATTTGCTTTAGGATTAACTGCAACTCAGGTTGATGGTGATAGCCATGGAGGTTACAATAAAGCAGGCCCTTTGGCGGGTATTTGGGTAGAGCATAAGTTAACTGGGTTCTGGTATGGTCGTTTGGAATTAAGGTATGCTCAAAAAGGAAGTTACAAAAAGTCATCTACTGAGGCTGCAACTTTTTATCGCATAAGGTTACATTATTTTGAGGTGCCAGTGCTTGTTGGCTATAAGTTCTCTAGTGGATTCCATGTCAATGGAGGTTTAAGCATTGGTTATCTTAGCAAGGCAGAGGAAATGAACGAACTAGGAAGTTTTCCCGAAGACGATTTGAATGCTTTCAAAAAGTATGAGTTTGCTGGACTTTTAGGGTTAGATTACATTTACAATGAGAAGTGGTTGATGGGAGCATACTTTAGCTACTCAATTTTACCAATTCGTCCCCACAAAGGAAATATTACATATCGGCTAAGCAAAGGACAGTATAACCGTGTTTTAGAGTTAGTCGTGAGGTATAGGCTATAGTGGTTAATCCAAATCATTTAAAAGTTTTTTAAATTTGTAACTTTCAATTATTATGGAAGAACTACTACCCAAAATATCTGCCTTGTTATTTAAATACGGCGTTAAGAGCCTAACAATGGATGATATTGCAAGAAACCTTGCTATATCAAAAAAGACGCTTTACGAGTATTTCGAGAATAAAGCGGATGTGGTTTTAAAGGTTGGAACATACGAGCAGCAGAATGAGTTTGAGGATTTAGCAAAAATATGTAATCAGTATACACAAACCATTGAGCAATTCTGGGCTATAACTAAATACTTGGTAGGTAGAAGGCTTAAATTGAGTAGCACTTTGCTCTATGCGTTAAACAAATACTACCCCGATGTAATAGGCAACTTATCAGCAAGCAGACAAGCCCACATTAATGGCTTGATAGTTCAAAATATTAATAAGGGAATACAGGAAGGTTTGTATAGGGAAAATGTAGAAATAGACACGGTTCTTTTCTACTACGCATTTCTGCTGGATTTTACAAACTTCGAGATTTTTGAGAACTGGTTTAAAAGTGATAGTTCAAAACGGTATCATGCCGCTTTTAACTATCATTTAAGAGCAATTGCAACGCCCAAAGGCGTCCAATATTTCGAGACGAAATTCAAGCCAGAAGTATTCAATCCCGATTTCTAGAATTAATCGTCGTTTCCGTTTAGAAAGCCTAAATAGTAAAGTAGCGTAGCTAAAGAACCCAATGCGGCTACAACGTATGTTAGTGCTGCCCATTTTAGGGCATCACGGGCATTGTCTGCACTTTCCCCATAGGTTAAACCTGTGCTGTTGAGCCAAGCCAGAGCTCTGCGCGATGCATCGAACTCAACTGGTAAAGTGATAAAACTGAAAAGGGTTGTTAGCGCCAACATTACAACACCAATTAGTAAAATTGCAGGGAATGTTTGTAGCAGAATAACTCCTGCAAGTAGCACCCATTGAACATATCGCGAAGCAATACTTACAACAGGAACTAAAGAGGAGCGCATTTGAAGGAATGCATAGCTTTTTGCATGCTGAATTGCATGTCCGCATTCGTGGGCTGCTACTGCAGCAGCAGCAACGCTTCTGCCATTATAAACATCAGGGCTAAGGTTAACTGTTTTGTCGGTAGGATTATAATGGTCCGTAAGTTGCCCTTCAACACTAATAACCCTAACATCTGTAATGCCATTATTCGATAGCATTAGTTCAGCCACTTCTTTTCCGCTTAATCCTTTGGCTAACGATACACGAGAATACTTAGCAAATTTCGAACGTAATTGTTGTCCAACTAAGAAACTAATTAGGAAGAAAACAATCATTATAACGTATATTCCCATAATTTATATGTTTTAAATTTTCAAAAATATTAATTCGTCGAAGAGTAACGACTACTTAAACCCTTTATTCCAACCAATCGCCAATATCTTATTCCGGGCGATTTGTAGTAGGTGATTATCTGATAACTGTTTTCTGTTGCAAAATGGTTCCCCTCAAGTTGCGAGTGGTCTATTTTGCCTGTTTGCCTATCAACAACTACATACCTATAGTTGTAATAACCTTGCTTAAGTTGAACTCTTGCTTCGTAAACATTAGTACTATGGTTAAAGTTCAATTTGTATTCAGGATTTATTCTCCAACCAGTAATTTCGCCATATAGGTATACATCGCTGTTGTATAGTTCTTCGGCATTAAGAGTGAAGTAAACCCAGGCGTATTCAGCCTCTATGTTGCTATCGTTGGAGTCGTCGCGCTTAATAATGAACTTTCCATTTAGGTCAGGATTTTCAACATAATCCTGATTATGATTATCGATATCGGGAGTAAGGTTTACGTGAATTTCTCCACCATAGTTTTCAATGCGCCTAATTTGAGGTATCTGGTAGTAGAATGATTTTAGGTTGAGTGCTCTATACTCGTTACATCCATCATAAATTAGGGCATCGGGTGCGCTATACCTAATACTTCTTGGCGATATATACTGAGGTTTAAGCACTTTTACTTGGTTATCGAATTGATTGTTTTGAAATATCAAAGTAACAATATCGGTGGTTGGGTTGATATTACCCAAAGGGCTTAAATTTACCTCGAGTTCAAGTTGCTGTGATGTTTTTAGAAAATCCACAATTACAGGCTGACGAACTCTGGCATCCATTGCCAGAATTGGCTCAACAACCATAAAGCGTTGCTGAAGCACAACTTTACTATGGTCGTAACTATCAACAATTCTTAGAATATAGTTACCCGATATTTTAAAGTTGATATTGCTGTTTGGCAAGCAAAGGCTATAATGAATGTAAGGGGTTGATGTTCCCATGGAGTTTGTGAACTTATCAACCCTATTGTACTCAAATCCATCGCAAAAATCCATAAAAATTACGTTGGAAGGTTTCCAATCATAAGTGCAGTGAATTATCGTGTAGTCGTAAGAAGTGCTTTCGTCCGATAAATCATCAAATTCAACAGTGATGGTCTCATTGGTATTAAGTTCAATTATTGGATTGTTTAAATCGCGTCCAGTTTTGTATGCTTTTACCGATTTGATGTACGATTCTGAGATATTTGTCAAAATATTTGTTTCGCCTTGAACAATTTGATAGGACGCGGCGTTGTTATTTTCGTAACAATAAAGGGTGGTTGTCAAGGAAATGAGATATATCGACAATTTTATATATGAATATATCGAAATGTTGATAAACATCAATGAAAAAATGTTAAAATTTGAACTCAAAGATATTACTTTTACAACCCTAAAAAAATGAATTTGTTGATTAACACTTGATCTGCTACAAAATAAACGCCATTCATTTTTTTTGATTGTCCAATGTTCTTTTTCAATTTAATTTGACATTGGATGTAATTTTCAATAAATTGATTAGGAATTAGATAGGTAAATCAATATAAACAAAAAAGTTTAAAAACGGATAACATGTCGAAGGTAATTAAAATTAGGAAGGGGCTTAATATTCCTCTGGTTGGACAACCGGAGAAAGTTCTTATCCGAGCCGATATGGCAGAAACATATGCTGTGAAGCCGTCCGATTTTCCGGGATTGACTCCAAAGTTAAATGTTCAGGTTGGCGATAAGGTGAAAGCAGGAAACCCGCTTTTCCACGATAAGTATCGCCCACATATAGTTTTCAGTTCGCCAGTTAGTGGCGAGGTTATTGAGGTGCGCCGAGGCGATAGGCGAGTGATTGAGGAGGTTGTTGTTAGGGCTACCAATAGTATCGACTATGAGCAGTTCGATGCCTCTAATCCAGCTCAGTTAACCAGAGAACAGTTAGTTGAAAAACTTTTAAAGTCGGGAACTTGGCCATATCTTCGTCAACGTCCTTACGGCATTGTTGCTAACCCAGACGATAAGCCAAAATCAATTTTTATATCATGTTTTGATAGCGCACCCTTGTCTCCAGATATGGATTTTGCCGTAAATGGAGAACAGGAGGCTTTTCAGGCTGGTATTGATGCACTAAAAAAATTAACCGAGGGTGATATTCACTTAGGGCTTAATGCCGATTACCCAGCATCAAGCGTTTTTGCAAAGGCTAAAAATGTTCAGGTTCATTACTTTACAGGTCCACATCCTGCAGGTAATGTGGGAATCCAAATTCATCACATAGACCCAATTAATAAGGGCGATGTTGTTTGGACAGTTAATCCGTTAGATGTAATAATTATTGGACGTTTATTCCTTAAGGGTGTATACGATGCCACAAAGGTTATTGCTCTTGCTGGTTCAGATGTGGTTAAGCCTCGTTATTATCGTATAATTTCAGGTGTAAGAGTTGATAGTATTCTCAAGGAAAATTTGGTGAATACCGACAATGAGCATCGAATTATTAGCGGTAATGTTTTAACCGGAGCAAAAATTGAATCTATAGGATTCATAGGTTTTTACGATAATGTGGTAACAGTTATTCCAGAGGGTAAGCATCACGAGTTTTTTGGATGGATGGCTCCTGGTTTCAACAAGTATAGCGCTTCGCGTACTTTCTTCTCAAAGTTATTACCCGGTAAAAGTTTTAAACTCGACACTAACATAAATGGTGGAGAGAGAGCTTATGTATTAACGGGTCAGTACGAGAAGGTGCTTCCAATGGATATATACCCAGTGCATCTTATTAAAGCCATTCTTGCAAACGATATCGACAAGATGGAGCAGTTGGGAATTTATGAGGTTGTGGAGGAAGATTTGGCTCTCTGCGAGTATGTTTGTACATCGAAGGTTGAAGTACAAGAGATACTCCGCAAGGGTATTGAGTCTATGATTAAAGAATTAAGCTAGCAATTTAAATATTTTCTATAATGAAGGCATTACGAAGATACATAGATAAGATTAAGCCAAACTTCCAGAAAGGGGCCAAGTTTGGTATGTTCCATTCCACCTTCGATGCATTTGAAACCTTTCTTTTTGTTCCCGATAAGGTAACAACTAGAGGCAGCCATATTCGCGACTCCATTGATATGAAACGCACTATGACCGTGGTTATTATGGCTCTTATGCCTGCAATGCTATTTGGAATGTGGAATGTTGGTTATCAGCACTCCTTAATGATTGGCGAAAGTTGGACTCTCTGGCAGAATTTCTGGTTTGGATTCCTTAAGGTTTTACCAATTATAATTGTTAGTTACGGGGTTGGACTAGGAATTGAGTTTGCATTTGCTCAATCGCGAGGCCACGATGTAAACGAAGGCTTTTTAGTTTCGGGGTTGCTTATCCCTCTAATTATGCCAGTGAATGTTCCACTTTGGATGGTTGCTATTGCAACTGCTTTTGCGGTGATAATTGGTAAGGAGGTTTTTGGTGGAACTGGAATGAACGTTTTCAATCCTGCACTACTAGCAAGAGCGTTCCTATTTTTTGCTTACCCTTCGCATATGTCGGGCGATAAGGTTTGGATTGCCGCTGCTGAAGGCGATAAAATAATTGATGGTTTCTCCGGTGCAACTCCACTTGCAAGTGCTGCTGCACATCAAATGGATAAAATGCCATCGGTTTACGATATGTTTATGGGATTTATTCCTGGTTCAATTGGCGAAACATCCACATTGGCAATACTAATTGGTGCTGCAATACTAATAATATCAGGTATTGGTAGTTGGAAAATTATGCTATCGACCGTTATAGGAGGATTAACCGCTGGTTATCTGTTCAATATTTTTGCCGTTAACCCCTATATGGAAGTTCCTGCTTGGCATCACCTGTTATTGGGTGGATTTGCATTTGGCGCAGTATTTATGGCCACAGACCCTGTAACCGCTGCTCAAACAGAGCGTGGTAAGTGGATTTATGGTTTTCTGGTGGGTTTCCTTGCATTGCTAGTTAGGGTTTTGAATCCTGCATATCCAGAGGGTATGATGCTTGCAATTTTACTGATGAATGCTTTTGCGCCATTAATTGATTACTACGTGGTTGAAGCAAACATTAGTAAACGATTAAAGAGAGCCAAAAAGGTTGCTAAATCATAAAGATATTGATTATGGGAATACTAGATAATTTCAAGAAAATGGATAGGAATAGCAACCTTTACACCTTCCTGTATGCATCGGGTATGGTAATTCTGGTTGCTGCGCTCCTTGCCATTGCTGCTACATCGCTTAAGCCTTCGCAGCAAAAGAATAAGGAAACGGAGAAAAAAATTGATATTCTAAAATCGCTTGGTAAGGCCGATGGTGTTGAAACAGCAGCCAATAAGCATAAGTTTGTTGAGGATGCATTCAATAAGTACATCGCCGAGATGTTTGTGGTTAACTCCAAGGGCGAAAAGGTAGAGGGAGTTGATGCTTTTTCTATCGATTTAAAGGCAGAGCAATCAAAGCCTCTGGAGCAGAGGAATTTTCCAATTTATAAGGCCACTTTGGATGATCAAAGTACAAAGTTTATTATACCACTTCGTGGACGAGGACTTTGGGGACCAATATGGGGGTATATCTCTCTGAACGATGATTACAACACCATTTATGGAGCAACCTTTGCTCATCAGGGCGAAACTCCAGGTCTTGGTGCGGAAATTAACACACCTGAGTTTCAGAAACAGTTTGTTGGAAAATCAATTTTTGATGTCAACAATAAGTTTGTCTCTGTACTTGTGGTTAAGGGTGGTGCAGATAAATCTAACCCCCACGCTGTTGACGCAATTTCTGGTGGTACAATTACCAGTAAAGGGCTTGAGGCAATGGTCAAAGATTGCCTAAGCGGATATGAAACATACTTTAACAATCAAAAGAAATAAAGACCATGAGTGAGATTAAAGTGAATGATCCATGGTTCTCGGCCAAGAACTTAAAGTTACTTACTGAGCCAATAAACTCGAAAAACCCAATTACTGTTTTGGTTTTGGGTATTTGTTCGGCGCTTGCTGTAACAGTAAAAATGAAACCAGCATTTGTTATGGCTGTTTCTGTTATGATTGTTACTGCTTTTTCAAACCTTATTATATCGTTGCTACGCAATACAATTCCAAATCGTATAAGAATTATTGTTCAATTGGTGGTTATTGCAGCATTGGTTATTCTTGTTGACGAAATCCTCAAAGCCTATGTTTACGATGTTAGTAAACAGTTATCGGTATTTGTAGGGTTGATTATTACAAACTGTATTCTTATGGGACGCTTGGAGGCTTTTGCCCTTGGTAATAAGCCCTGGCCTTCGTTTGTGGATGGTATTGGAAACGGATTAGGATATGGTGTTATTCTAATTGTAATATCGTTTTTCCGCGAATTACTTGGCTCTGGTACAATCTGGGGTTACAGGGTTATCTCTGAATCGTACTACATTGCTAATGGCGGATTCTATGAGAATAACGGTATGATGATTTTACCTCCTATGGCACTGATCCTTGTAGGTGTAATTATATGGATACAGCGTAGTAGAAACAAACAACTCATTGAGGAATAATAAAATATACTGACCATGGAAAATTTGATTAATATATTTATTCGCTCAGTCTTTATTGATAATATGATTTTTGCATACTTCCTAGGTATGTGTTCATATTTGGCAGTATCTAAAACTGTTAAAACATCAACAGGGCTTGGCGTGGCAGTAATATTTGTGATGATTGTTACTGTTCCAGTTAACTATTTGCTTAACAAGTATCTATTGCTTCCCGGTGCATTAACTTGGCTCGATGAGAGTTTTGCTACGTTGGATTTGAGTTTTCTATCTTTTATAATGTTCATTGCTGTTATTGCATCAATTGTTCAGCTAGTTGAAATGGTTGTTGAGAAATACTCCCCTTCCCTCTACAATGCTTTAGGTATTTTCCTTCCACTTATTGCAGTAAACTGTGCAATTCTTGGTGGATCGCTATTTATGATGGAGCGTGAGTATGAAACTCTTGCTGAGGCTACCGTGTTTGGTTTTGGCTCAGGTGTGGGTTGGTTCCTTGCAATTGTTAGTATTGCTGCAATCCGCGAAAAGTTGAAATACTCAAATATTCCTAAGCCTTTAAGAGGTCTTGGTATTGCTTTTATTCTCACTGGTTTAATGGGAATTGCATTTATGACATTTATGGGGATTAAATTGTAAACGAAAAAAATATAAAGCTATGATATTACTTTCAAGTAGCAGTTTTATTTTAATAGGTGCAATAGTGGTGTTTCTACTTGTTACTCTATTATTGGTGGGAATACTACTCTATGCAAAAACAAAATTAACCCCATCGGGCAGCGTTAAGCTAAGCATTAACGAAGGTGAGAAAGTTCTTGATGTTGAACCAGGCGGTACAATTCTATCAACTTTAAGTAATAGTGGAATTTTTTTGCCTTCAGCTTGTGGTGGTGGAGGTACTTGCGGTATGTGTAAATGCCGCGTTGTTGAGGGTGGAGGATCTATTCTTCCAACCGAGGTAAACTTTTTTACCCGTAAACAGCAAAATAACCACTGGCGCTTAGGCTGTCAGGTTAAGGTCCGTGAGGATTTACAGATTGAAGTTCCTGAGGAGGTTATGGGTATTAAGAAGTGGGAGTGCGAGGTGGTTTCCAACCACAATATGGCCACTTTCATTAAGGAGTTTAAGGTTAAATTGCCTGAGGGAGAAAAACTTCACTTCAAATCTGGTGGATATATTCAAATTGATGTACCTAAACTTGAGGTTGATTTTGCTAAAGATATATTCGTCGAAGAGGAGTACCGCGATGAGTGGGATAAGTTCAAGATGTGGGACTTGAAGATGAAAAATCCAGAGGAAACCTACCGTGCATATTCTATGGCCAATCATCCAGCCGAGGACGATATAATTATGCTGAACATTCGTATTGCAACTCCACCTTGGGATAGAGAAAAGGGCGCCTTTATGAATGTAAACCCTGGTATTTGCTCCAGCTTCATTTTCTCACGCAAACCAGGCGATAAGGTGACAATATCGGGTCCTTACGGAGAATTCTTCATTAAGGATACTCAGAACGAAATGATGTTTATTGGTGGTGGTGCAGGTATGGCTCCCATGCGTTCGCATATTTTCCACGAGTTTAACACCAACAAAACAAAGCGTAAAGCTACATTCTGGTATGGTGCTCGTTCGAAACGTGAAATTTTCTACGAGGAGAATTTCAGAAAAATTGAGAGTGAGTTCCCTAACTTTAAGTTCAATATTGCCCTATCGGAACCAAAGCCAGAGGATAACTGGGACGGCTATGTAGGTTTTATCCATCAGGTTATTTATGACAATTACCTGTCGAAGCACGATGCTCCTGAGGATATTGAATACTACCTATGTGGACCGCCTGCAATGAACGAAGCAGTGCTAAAAATGCTCTATGACCTAGGAGTTCCAAGTGAAATGATAGCGTTTGACGATTTTGGAGGATAATTTCACTAAAAGATTAACTTTTATTAACAACCCTTTAACCCGCTTTAGCTAAAGCGGGTTTTATCTTTGTAGCGTATTTAAAACGACAGAGTTTTCTCATAGACTTTTAGTTTTAGAGTTAGGTTTAGGTTTGGTTTTAGGTTAAGGGTTAACAAATGCGGATACTGCTGGTTACAGTATCCGCTTCCTTTTTTTATGGGGGGTATGATTTGATTATAAGAGTTAATGCAACAACCCCCTTTAAGGGTTTATAACCCTAGAGGGGGGAGGATATTCTAATAAAAGAATTTGGATTATACCGCTAGATATTTCGCAACCGCCTCAGCACATTTATCTCCATCTAACGCAGAGGAAACTATTCCACCAGCATAGCCGGCTCCTTCGCCTGAAGGGAATAAACCCGAAAGGGTTACGTGTTGCAATGTTTCTGGGTCGCGAGGAATACGAACGGGTGACGATGTGCGCGATTCTACTCCGAGTATAACAGCTTCGTTGGTTAAGTAACCACGCATTTTTTTACCAAAGGTTTTGAATCCTTCCTGTAAGCGTGTGCCAATGTGCTGAGGTAACCATAAATTCATCTCCGATGAATTTAATCCAGGATGATAAGAACATGCAGGAAGGTTTGATGAAAAACGACCCTCAACAAAATCGACTAAGCGTTGAGCCGGGGCTTGAACTCCATAACCACCGTGTTTGTGCGCAAGCATTTCCAACTGATGCTGAAATTCCAATCCCGCCAATTCGCCGAACTTTGAGTAATCGCCTAAATCCTCAAGCCTAATTTCCACCACAATTCCAGAGTTTGCCCATTTAGAGTTCCTTAACGATGGCGACATGCCGTTTACTACTACTTCATCGATACCTGTTGCGGCTGGGACAATGAAACCTCCTGGACACATACAGAATGAGTAAACTCCACGACCTTCAACTTGATGAACTAATGCGTACGATGCGGCTGGTAAAAACTCGTTTCGTGAAATTCCGTGGTACTGAATGGAGTCGATTAACGATTGCGGATGCTCCACCCTAACTCCCATAGCAAAGGATTTTGCTTCAATCTTAATTCCCTGACGAAGCAACATCTCATAGATATCGCGGGCCGAATGGCCTGTGGCAAGTATTACTGCTTTAGTCGAAATTTTTTGACCATCGCTTAGTTTTATGCCCGAAACTTTATCGCCATCGGTGGTAATTTCAGAAACCCTAGCGTTGAATAGAAATTCGCCACCATGATTGATTATATTCTCTCTGATATTTACAATGATTCCGGGAAGTTTATTGGTTCCGATATGTGGATGTGCCTCGTACAAAATTTCGGCTTCAGCTCCATGATTGCAAAGAGCGTGAAGAATTCGTTTGTAATCGCCGCGTTTTTTTGAGCGGGTATATAGTTTCCCATCTGAGAAAGTACCTGCTCCACCCTCGCCAAAAGCGTAGTTTGAATCGGGGTTTAGTTTATGCTCACGGCTGAGCAATGCAATATCGCGCTTGCGGTCGCTTACCTGTTTACCCCGTTCAATAACAATGGGCTTAAAGCCCAACTCAATCAACCTTAATGCAGCAAAAAGCCCTGCAGGACCAGCACCCACCACAACTACTGGTTCGGCTTTAGAAACATTGCGATAGTTGAATTTTGGTTCGTCCAACGAGATTGGCTCATTGGGTTTGAATACCCTAACGCCAATATTTACCATCACCTTACCACGTCGTGCATCAATGGATTTACGGGTAATTACAAACTTTCCAATATCTGTGAATGCAATTCCTAATTTGGCAGCAATTGCCTTCTGCAACGATTGGTTATCGGCAGCACGTTCGGGTGATAATTCTAGAATTATATCGGTAGGCATTATTAAGGCTAGAGGTGAAAAGTTAATGAAAAACTATATGGAAATACAATCAACAAACAACTATCAACTAAATAAGTTTACTCAAAATGAAATGATATAACAATCATTTGTGAACGCATCTTATCAATAGCATATCTGTAATTCTCGGCGCCTTCAGCATAATCATCCGAAATGGCATTGAAAATTCCTGCCGACCATTTAATTTCCGTGGAGAACTTAAAGTAGTTGAGGAAAAAGTCTATTCCAAATCCAACTTCGTAGTAAAAGTCTGTTTTTTGGAGTCGAACCAGTACGCCATTTTCAACCTTTAATCGCTTATAAGCAGCCAAATCAATTCTGTAATTTCCTCCAAAAATTAGGTATGGCCTAATGTTATTGTGACGTTGGGAAAGGTATTTAATACTCAAGGGCAATTCAATAAACGACGATTCCAACTTCATTGATGTTTCGAGTGTCGATTTATTGTTCTCAATCCTGTAAAAGTCAAGATTACGCTGACCAAATGAGTAGCCAGGAAGGAAACGTAAGTGTAAATTCTCAGTTAAGCGTAGGTCGCAAATTGCATTTACATTTAAACCAGGAGTTATATTGGTTACATCGGTAAAATACTGAAATTCGGTTCCATCTTCGGCCACCTCTGTTTTATCACTGTTCTTAATATCCAAGTCCATAATGTTCAGACCCAATGAGAAACCAAACTTAAGAGGTTTACTCACGTCGTAATCTGGGTCGTTCAGAATAACTGGTCGTTTAATCTGAGCCAGTAGCAAAGAACCCGATATTAATGAAAACAATACTATTAAAACGAACCTTTTCAAATCTGCAAAATGTATCTAAATGTAACGCTTATGCTTCGGTTTTATTGTTTTGTGAAATCTACTTACTTCCAACGTAAATGCTGGCAACGCCAAAGGTCAACCGTTTATAGTTGCAGTTTTTGAATCCTGCGTTGGCCATAATTTCCACGAATTTTTCCTTTTCGGGAAATGCAAATACCGATTCGGGAAGGTAGGTATATGCACTCTTACTTCCCGAAACTATTCCTCCCACAAAGGGTAACACTTTTCGGAAGTAGAACCTATATAGATTTCGCATGGGAAATCTACTTGGCATCGAGAATTCAAGTACATAAAGACTTCCACCATTTTTTAAAACTCGATGAATTTCGGTGATACCTTTTGATAAATCCTCAAAGTTTCGCACCCCGAATGCCACCATTGCTGCATCAAACTCGCCATCAGCAAAAGGTAAGTTCATCGAATTTGCTTGTTTCAGTTTTATTCTTTCCTCAAGTTTGCGTTTCCATATTTTACCCCTGCCAATATTTAGCATATTTTCAGAGATATCAACCCCTGTAATATTTACCAATTGGTGGTGATTGGCTAGTTGAATAGCCAAATCGCCAGTTCCTGTGGCAATATCGAGGACTTGCCTTGGATTGCTTTTGGCTAATTGTTTAACCAATCGACGTCGCCATAGTTTATCGATACCCAAACTCAGGAAATGGTTCAGGAAATCATACTTTGCGGCAATGCTATTAAACATTGCCGCAACGTTATCACTCTTTTTATTTAGTTCTTCCATCAGTTTTTACTTGGCTGGTTGGCCAGTAACCATTGCTTCAAGCGCTGTATCGTAAACTTGTTTCATATCGCTAATAAAGCCAAAAGAAACATCATCGACTCTAATTTCCGACTTTGTTACGTGACCAAGCGCTGTGAATGGTATTTTGTTGGCAACCATATAGTCAATAAAGTGTGTTTCGCGCGATGTTGAAACCGAAACAACAATTCGTCCTTGAGCCTCACCGAATAGGAATGCATCGGGTCTAATTTCGGCATCGGTTGTGATGTCGAAACCTAGGTTACGAGGCATTGCGCTCTCAAGAAGCGTAATGAATAAACCGCCATCGGAAACATCGTGTGCCGATTGAACAAGATTTTTGCTGATAAGTTCAAGCAATGCAGTTTGAATTCTATGCTCCTCGTCCAAGTTGAAGTAAGGTGCAGGCGATTGTTTAATACCGTGGTAACTGTATAGGTACTCCGATGAAGCAATGTCGTTGTGCGACTTACCTATGAGGTAAATCATATGTCCTTTTTCCTTGAAAGCGAGAGTTGTATGGTGATTTTTGTTCTCCAACAGACCAATCATACCAATAGTTGGTGTTGGGAAAACAGCCTCCTCCTTGCCTCCAATAGATGCTTGGTTGTAGAAACTAACGTTACCGCCAGTTACAGGAGTATCGAATTTTTCGCAAGCAGCACCCATACCTTTAATTGCATGAACAAACTGCCAGTAAACCTCTGGATTGTAAGGATTACCAAAGTTCAAACAGTTGGTAATTGCTAATGGTTTTGCACCTGTGCAGGCAATATTACGCGCCGCTTCCGAAACAGCAATCATTGCTCCAACCTCTGGGTCGGCCTTAACGTAGCGTGAGTTACAATCTACAGTCATAACCAAAGCCTTGTTGGTGCCTTTTAGGTTGAAAACACCAGCGTCGGAAGGGAAATTGGTAGTCATATTACCTGTTCCAATCATTGTATCGTACTGCTCATAAACCCAGCGTTTCGATGCAATGTTAGGATGCGAAATAATATGCTTTGCAACCTCAATTAAATCCTGTGGTTCAGGAACTTTATTTATATCGAATTTTTTGTACTCTTTATAGTAAGCAGGCTCGCGGTATTCGCGTTCGTAAACAGGAGCACCACCGCCAAGAACTAATGTTGATGCGGGAACCTTTGCAACCAATTCGCCGTTGAAGAAAAACTCAAGGAAATCGCCCTCGGTTACTTCGCCAATGATAGCATAGTTAATATCCCATTTGTTTAGAACATCCTCAACATCCTTCTCTCTACCTTTTTGAACCACCATTAGCATACGCTCCTGCGATTCGGAAAGGAGAATTTCCCATGCCTCAATGTTTTTCTGACGAAGAGGAACTTTGTCGAGGTTGATGCGCATTCCGTGTCCACCCTTCTCAGACATCTCTGAAGTTGAGCAGATAATACCTGCAGCACCCATATCCTGCATACCAACCAAAGCGCCTGTTTTAATAACTTCTAGAGAAGCCTCCAAGAGGATTTTTTCTTGGAATGGGTCGCCCACTTGGATTGATGGTATATCATCGGCAGAATCCTCAGTAATATCGGCAGATGCAAATGTTGCTCCATGAATTCCATCCTTACCTGTTGATGAACCAACTATAAAAACAGGATTTCCTTTTCCTTTCGAGATTGCAGAAACAACTCCATCTTTCTTCACCAAACCCACTGACATTGCGTTAACCAGTGGATTCATGTTGTACGATTCG
This sequence comes from Bacteroidota bacterium, assembly GCA_023406715.1. Classification (GTDB taxonomy): domain Bacteria; phylum Bacteroidota; class Bacteroidia; order Bacteroidales; family Tenuifilaceae; genus SB25. The sequence goes on from JAEXVC010000049.1 coordinate 17,533, forward strand.
TCAAAGAACACTTCGCCACCCAACACTGGAATACCGAATGCATTGCCATAATCGCCAATACCCTTAACAACTCCCTTAATCAACCAGCGTGTACGGTCGTGTTTTAGATTGCCGAAACGTAACGAGTTAAGCTGTGCAACTGGACGCGCACCCATTGTAAAAATATCACGGTTAATACCGCCAACGCCTGTTGCTGCACCTTGGTAAGGTTCTACAGCGCAAGGGTGATTGTGCGATTCAATTTTGAATGCACAGGCCATTCCATCGCCAATATCAACTAAACCGGCATTTTCGGTACCAGCTTCGGCCAGAATTGCTGAACCTTTACGGGGTAATGTTTTTAACCACTTAATTGAATTCTTGTACGAGGCATGCTCCGACCACATCACCGAGTAAATACTCAGCTCTGTGAAGTTGGGCGTCCGGCCCATATACTTCTTTATCAATTCAAATTCTTCGGGGAGTAATCCTAACTCCCTAGCGGTTTCAACGGTAACTGTTTGCTCCGACATATTGATTAAGGTTGCTTGGTTTCTTTAATTATTTTGCTGTGTCAAAAATACTAACATTAACTAAGATGAACATAGTTGCTACAATCATTTTTTCAATAACTATGAACAATCGTTTCAACTTAGCCTATAAATGCTGATTACAAGGGGATTTCAGAATATCAGATAAAAAATGCCTTTAAACATATCTTATAGTAATTAGTCTACAATAAATTGATAGTAAGCTTTATAAAAGGCACTCTAATCAAAATTATGTTTTAAAAAATGCAAAAGAAATCAACCATGATACTGCATTTTGGTAATTTTACTTTACGTTTGTCGGCCAAATTAGGCATGATATTAAGATAAAAGATAAAATAAACTATGAGAATTGCACTAATTACAGGAGCTACATCGGGAATTGGACGTGCAACAGCACTCCGTTTAGCACAGGATGATTTTAATCTAATTATCACTGGACGAAGACTTGAACTCCTTGAAACTCTTAAAAAAGAAATCGAAGTAAAATATAAAAAGGATGTATTGATTCTCAACTTTGATGTGCGCGATAGAAAAGCGGTTGAGAAAGCAATCAAAGGTTTACCTGAGCGTTGGCGTAAAATTGATGTTCTTGTTAACAACGCAGGTTTAGCTGTTGGTTTAAATCATATTCAGGATGGATTAATTGAAGACTGGGAGCAAATGATAGACACCAATGTTAAGGGAGTCCTTTACATCACCCGCATGGTTTCTCCAATGATGATTGAGCGTGGCGGTGGACACATTATCAATATAGGTTCTATTGCAGGTACTCAGGTTTACGAGAATGGTAATGTTTACTGTGCCTCGAAGCATGCTATGCATGCGCTATCGCAGGCAATGCGAGTGGATATGCTAAAGAATAATATTAAGGTAACTGAGGTTCGTCCAGGAATGCTCGAAACAGAGTTCTCGTTGGTTCGTTTTAAAGGCGATGCGGAGAAGGCTAAAAACACCTATGCTGGCTTAACTCCACTTTTTGCAGATGATATTGCCGAAACCATCTACTTTGTTCTTACCCGTCCAGCCCATGTTTGCATTAACGATATTGAGGTTACGCCCGTATCGCAAGCCAATGCTTTTAATGTGAATAGGAACTTGTAACACTAGGCACAAGATATTAGATTTCAGACATTAGACAAGTAAAAAAGTGATTCCAACAGAATCACTTTTTTTACTTTTACGTTTCACCTCTCACGTTTCACTATTCACTTTTCGTTCACTATCTTTGCTTAAGTTAAATTCCTAAATTATGGTAAATCATATTGTTTTAAAGAATTACGTTACGCTTCTTTTCGAGAAAATGGGCTGTCCAACTGCCGATGCCGAGATTGTTGCCGATTTGTTGGTTGCTGCAGAGTTACGAGGAATTCCTTCGCATGGAATTATGCGTGTTAAGGATTACTTTCAGATGGTTGAAGCTCATAGAATAAACACCAAGCCAAAAGTTAAAATTGTACACGAAACACCATCCACCGCAACAGTTGATGGCGACAATGCTCTAGGCCCAATTGCTGGGAAATTCTCAATGCAGGTTGCTATTGAAAAGGCAAAAGTTGCTGGCACCGGTTGGGTTGCTACACGCAATAGTAACCATTACGGTATTGCAGGTTACTATTCAATGATGGCTTTACAGCACGATATGGTTGGGATAAGTATGACAAATGCCAACCCGCTGGTTGTGCCAACCTACTCTGTTAGCAAATACTTGGGAACTAATCCCATTGCGGTTGCCCTTCCAACTAAGAATCAACCTCCGTTTGTGGCTGATTTTGCTACAACTCCAATTGCCCGAGGCAAACTTGCCATTATGGGGAAAAAGGGAATTAAAGCACCGCTTGGTTTAGTGCAGGATGCCAAAGGAAATCCAACTGACGACCCCGATACATTACTCACAGGAGGTGCAATTCTTCCGCTCGGTGGCGATATTATTCATGGTGGTCACAAGGGTTACTGTATGACCGCTTTGGTCGATATTTTCTCATCGGTATTTTCGGGTGCTAATTTTGGGCCATTTGTTCCACCTCAAGTGGCATACTTGCCATTACTTGAGAAATCTGTAGGCGATGGATTAGGCCATTTCTTTGGTGCAATGCGTGTGGATGCTTTCCGCCCCGCCAATGAGTTTAAGCAAAAAATGGATGAGTGGATTGATACCTTCCGCAATGCAAAAAGTGGTGAAAATCAACCTCCGGTTGTAATCCCAGGTGACCCCGAACGAATTAACGAGGCAAAACTAGCCAAGGAAGGGATTGCGCTAATTCCTCAAGTGTTAACCGATTTGAATGAGGTTGCCGATAAACTGGGAGTGGAACATTTGAATAACTAATTGAAATAACATAAAAACCCAGAACTTAACCTGGGTTTTTATGTTATTTAGATATTATTTTACCGGTCACAAATCCTTCTGGGTTGAATTCAATCAACTCAACATCAACAATCTTTCCAACCAAATCCTTATCGTAAGGTATGGCTACTTTTATGTAGTTTCCTGTAAATCCAAACATCAAACCGGCTTTACGGGTCGATTCAAAAAGGACAGATTGATGAGTTCCTAAATGCTGCTTGAAGAATTTTGCGTGAAGATTATTCGATAATTCTCCAAGTAAAGCGCTACGGCGCTTCATCTCCGATGGATTAACTTTCCCTTCCATTTCTGCCGCTGGAGTATTAGGTCTTTCAGAGTATGGGAATACGTGCAAGAACGATGGTTTTAGTTCTTTTAGAAAATTGTAAGCATCGGTAAAATCATCCTCAGTTTCACCTGGGAATCCAACAATAACATCAACACCAAAAAAAGTATGGGGCATTAACTCACGAATCATCTGAATTTTTTCAGCAAAAAGTTCCCTACGGTAACGTCTACGCATTAATCCAAGTATTCGGTTCGAGCCCGACTGCAAAGGAATATGAAAGTGAGGTAAAAATTTCTTGGAATTTGCCACAAATTCTGCAATCTCTTTGGTTATTAGGTTCGGCTCAATTGATGAGATTCGGTAACGCTCAATTCCATCAATTTGCTCTAACTGCTTAAGTAAATCCAAGAAACTTTCGCTTGTAGATTTTCCAAAATCGCCAGTATTTACTCCGGTTAGTATAACCTCCTTAATATTTTGCGATGCAATTGCCTTTGACTGTTCAATTATCTGAGAAATTGGCATATTGCGGCTTTTACCGCGAGCCAGAGGAATTGTACAGTAGCTGCAATGGTAATCGCAACCATCCTGAACTTTAAGGAATGAGCGGGTTCTATCGCCCGATGAGTAGGCTGGGAAAAAATCGTTCACAGCATCCACATCGCAGCTGTAAATTTTCACCTTACCCTTTCCCGACGATTCAATTAGTTGGGGAATATGGTATTTTTCCGATGCGCCAACAACAATATCAACACCCTCAATTTCGGCTATCTCCTCAGGTTTAAGTTGGGCATAGCAACCAGCCACTGCAACCAATGCGTTGGGCGATTTTGTAATAAACTTACGGATTGCCTGACGGCACTTCTTATCGGCGTGGTCGGTAACCGAGCAGGTGTTAATAACAAAAATATCGGCTTCGCCATCGGGCGAAACGCGCTCAAAACCCATATCGGAAAATTGCCGAGCAATGGTAGATGTTTCCGAAAAGTTCAACTTACAGCCAAGCGTGTAGAAAGCAACACGTTTTTTCCCCTCGTCCATTTCAAAAAATTTTTGCAAAGGTAATTATTTGAAAAAGATGTGAAAAGAGATAATTAACAAGGGTGCACGTAGAGTTTATTTATTAAGGTTTGATTATTGCAGAGAAAGTCTATTTTTGCAATAATCACAAAGATTCTAATTCATAATATAATGAAAATAAAAGATTTTGCCGTTGAGCGTTACTTTGCCAAGTATGAGTTTACCGCTAAATATTTGTTGTCCAGTTCCGATTGCGATGGTTATGGTATGGATTATGTTTTGGGGGTGGCTTCCGATTCTGAAAAACAACTCTGGGAGAATTTGAAGTTAGGCTATACCGAAACTGTTGGCAGTGAATTCTTGCGCGTT
>JAEXVC010000092.1 GCA_023406715.1 Bacteroidota bacterium
AAGAAGTAAAAAAACAAAAGCGACCCTCGGGTCGCTTTTTTATTTTAGTTTACGAAACTAAGTTTTCCATTCCGCTATATAATTCCGCAAAGAGTTCGTTTATACGTTTAGCCTTATCGGGCTTGGCTTTAATAAACCTCAACACAGATATTGTTCTGCCAAACTTTATAAAATGCCTACGCCAATGGTAAACCACAAATGCGCCTAATGGCAACGATACTAAGTAGGTCAAAGTCCAAAGCCCATCCTTAACAATCAAGCCAAAGATTAAGGTTTGTACAATGTACATCAACGGGAATAAAATCAAACCAACAGCATGTCTAACGGAACTATGGAATTGCACATCGGGGAACTTCAAACTCAACTTATAGGGTGTGAAAATTTGGATAAAGTTGTTGACGGCACCATATACAAACAAAGGAAGTGTTGCTAGCAATAAAACGGCTTTAATTGGAAGCGCATAAGCTTTTTTCTTTGTCAATGGCGCAGCTTTTTTGCAAATACGGTTTTCGTTTAGCAATGCATTGTACTCATCAGCCTTTGCCATTAAATCGACAAATTCAGAAGCGTTGGTTTCCTTTAAATCATCGAGTTTAGTAACTAAATCCTTATCAATTAAGAACTTTTGATTTTGAGTTTTAGGTAGCTTCCTATTCTTAATGAATCGTTCGGTAAACAAATCGCACAGGGTGATAAAAGCGTTATAATGCTCCTCATCCTTAATGTGAATCATCTCCTTCTTCATCCCTTGTTCCAACTCCGCAATAAGAGCATTGTAGGCCAACGCCTTATTTTGGTGATATAAATCCAAATACTTGCTCACCTCGAAAGGCTGACCAATTCGAATAAGGAATTTGCTATGGAATCGAACGTAGTTACTATACTCCAACCCAACAGGAACAATATGAATATTTAATGTACCGTTTGAGGCATCCTCCGCCTGAAAGGCAATACGGGCAATCCCCTTTTTAAGTTGACGCAAACGCTTAAACCCTGCATGATTACCCTCGGGTAAAATAATAAGTCCATTCTTATTGTTGAGGACATCCATTGTTTTAAGGAAAATCTCATCGTTGAGCGATAAGTTCTCGTAACCATCGCGGATGCGATACACGGGCATTATTTTCAAAAACGTGAGGATTTTTATCACCAAAGGTTTTTTGAAGATATCGGCTCGTGCAAGGAATACTGGTTGCCAGTTTGGGTAAAGCGACAGCATTCCTAGTGCATCCATCAGCGCATTCTGATGGTTAGGGGCAAATATCAGCGTGGTGTTTGGGGGAAGTTTTTCTAACCCTACAATCTCTGTTTTGAAGTAAAGGCGAAAAATAAAATCCTGATAATGGCGTAACAACCAATACTTCCACGACCATTTCTCAATGTTCTCTCTGCTTGTCGGCATATAGTATTATTGTATTTTGATAATTATTTTATGCTTCAACTGGCGGTCTGCGCGACCAAAAATAGGCCAATGATAAACCTGATATGATGTGCCAAATACCCCAAGCCGCAGCAATAAATGCCATTCCACCAAGTCCATCGAATAGGTTCGGATTGAAAATTAGCACTAAACCCAAGCCCGAATTCTGGATACCTGTTTCAATAGCTATTGTTCGTCGGTCTCTGCGAGGCAATTTAAATAAAGCTGGAACGGAATAACCCACCAAAAACCCTAAGGCATTGTGAGCAATTACTATCAATGCAATTAAGTGGATATACTTTAAAAAATACTCAAAATTTGAAGCAAATGCCGCAACCACAAAACCAAGGAAGAATATTACAGATAATATTTTAATTGGCTTAAGAATTTTTACAGTAAATTTGGGAAACTGTTTTGCAAACCACATTCCAATAATTATAGGAATACCTAATAGAATAAATACTGTCTTAATCATCTCCCAAGCATCAATTTCAAACGGAATTACTAGGTTTGATGCTTCGGAATAAAGATTTCCCCAGAAAGCAAAGTTAAATGGAGTTAGTATCACTGCTGCAATTGTTGCAATTGCAGTTAAAGTCACAGAAAGAGCAACATTCCCCTTGGCTAAACCGGAAATAAAATTTGAGATATTTCCACCCGGACAAGCAGCTACCAATATCATTCCCATTGCAACACTAGGGGTTGGTCTAATAATTAGAACCAGAATAAAGGTCACAAGAGGTAGTGCAAAAAATTGTGAAAGAAAACCAAGAATAACAGATTTTGGGGTAGTTAACACTAACTTAAATTGCTCAAATTTTATTTCAAGCGCAACACCAAACATTATAAAAGCCAAAGTGAGGTTCATAAACAGCAATCCGCCATTGGTAAAATTTAGCCAAACCCAATCGAGCGATTCAAGCGATGATTTTAAATGAACATCAATTTGACGCACTTTTCCTTGAACCAACTCAACCCTATTCCTATCGGAATAATACCAATCCTCACCCTGCATTATGCTATCAGGAGTTCCCGCCCTCTCTAATGCTTCGCCCACAGGCATACCAATCCTTAACGATGCTATTGGAGAACTCTCCTTCTCCACACGCTTTTCCCTTTTTAATCGGATTTTAAGTTTTTTATGCGATTCCGCCAAGCGGATATCCCTAATGGTCCTATCAATCACTATGGCCTCATTCTTTCCATAGTAGTAACGAACTACTGTTTCCCTGTTGGTGGGTTCTCCAGCTTTTGTAACTAATTCAAGTGAATCGGCTCCCAAGGAAACTTGCTTTAACTTCTTAACGTATGTTTCAGCTTTTAGTGAGAAAAAAGGTATAATTAGAACTAACAACGTTAGCAATAGCGCTCTTTTGATATGATTGCTTTTATAAGCCATAGCATGGAGGATTGATATTAATATTTTACTCAAACTACCTTAAACTACAAAAGTGATGATTTTTTTGAAATTTCAAACGGTTTGACACAATGGTTGATAAGTTATTTTATTTTTATTGCTGTTTATTGCCGAGGTTTGCGCTCGGTTATTAATTTTGTGGGCTGAAGTAAAATATGGCGAAAAAAAAGAGTAATAAAAGTTGGATAGTTCCTACAGCGCTTTTCCTAACTGCTATCAGCGTTTGGTTGTTAGTTCGTTTCTTGTCGTCACCCGACCATAGATATATTATCCGCGGTATCGACGTATCAGCCCATACCGGGAAAATAGATTGGGAAAGAGTAAAAAAACAGAATGTATCCTTTGCTTTTGTTAAAGCCAGCGAGGGAGCAACGCTACCCGACAAAACCTTCCAAAAAAACTTTGAAGGGGCTAAAAAAGCAGGAATACCCGTAAGCGCCTACCACTTCTTTAACTTTAACCGCGACGGTGTTCGCCAAGCCGATAATTTCCTCCGAAGAATAAACCTCAATGAGTTTGACTTGCCTCCAGTTGTTGATGTTGAGGAGTGGGGCAATGTAATACGTAGACCAAGAAAGGAAATTGTTGCCGACTTAAAGGAATTCGTTACTATAGTTGAGCGAAAAGCAGGGAAAAAAGTGTTGATTTACACCAATGAGGATACCTATAAGCATTATATTAAAGAAAATTTTCCCGATAACGATATTTGGATATGCTCATTCGACCACAAACCGGACATTGGCCGACCTTGGACTTTCTGGCAATACTCACACAC
>JAEXVC010000144.1 GCA_023406715.1 Bacteroidota bacterium
TATTACATTCGGTACAAATGACGAGTTTGGCTTCGATTATCTCCGCGATAATATGGCTGTTGCTCCCGAGGATTTGGTACAACGCAAGCATCATTATGCAATTGTCGACGAGGTTGACTCCGTGTTAATTGACGATGCTCGTACTCCGCTTATCATCTCTGGTCCTGTTCCAAAGGGCGACGACCAGATGTTTGAGGAGTACAAACCAAAAGTTGAAAAACTTGTGAACGCTCAAAAAGCTTTGGTTACTCAACTTCTTGCCGATGCGCGTAAGTTAATATCAGAAGATAAAACGGAAGAAGGTGGAAAATTACTTGTTCGTGCTTTTAAAGGCATGCCTAAGTACAAGCCACTTATCAAATTTTTAAGTGAACAGGGCAATAAAGCGCTTTTACTTAAAACCGAAAACTACTACATGCAGGATAATAACAAGAATATGCATATCGTCACCGATGATTTATTCTTTGTTATTGATGAAAAGTTAAACTCTGTTGAGTTAACCGATAAGGGTATCGATTTAATTACAAGTACATCGGAAGACCCAAAATTCTTCGTGTTACCCGATATTGGTAGCGAGGTTGCTGAAATTGAAAAAACAGTAACTGACCACTCCGAAAAGATTACTAAAAAAGACGAATTACTTCGCGATTACGCAGTAAAATCGGAACGCGTTCATACTGTTCATCAACTACTTAAAGCATACGCTATGTTCGAGAAGGATGTAGAGTATGTGGTGATGGATAACAAGGTGAAAATTGTTGATGAGCAAACTGGCCGTATCCTTGATGGTCGTCGTTACTCCGATGGTTTACACCAGGCTATTGAGGCGAAGGAGCGAGTTAAGGTTGAAGCAGCAACCCAAACATTTGCAACGATTACACTTCAGAACTACTTCCGTATGTACCACAAACTTGCTGGTATGACTGGTACTGCTGAAACTGAAGCAGGTGAGTTCTGGACTATCTACAAACTCGACGTGGTGGTTATTCCAACCAACCGTCCTGTAGTTCGTAAAGATATGGACGACTTGGTTTACAAAACCAAACGTGAGAAATACAACGCAGTTATCGATGAAATTGTAAGACTTACCGATGCTGGTCGACCTGTACTTGTGGGTACAACATCGGTTGAGGTTTCGGAATTGTTGAGCCGTATGCTTAAATTGAAAGGCATTAAGCACAACGTACTGAACGCTAAACAGCACCAACGCGAAGCTGAAATTGTTGCAGAAGCTGGTCGTCCAAAGACAGTAACTATTGCAACCAATATGGCAGGTCGTGGTACCGACATCAAGCTAACTCCAGAAACAAAAGCTGCTGGAGGTTTGGCAATTATTGGTACTGAGCGCCACGAATCGCGCCGCGTGGACCGTCAGTTACGCGGACGTGCTGGTCGTCAAGGGGACCCAGGTTCATCGCAATTCTACGTTTCGTTGGAGGACGATTTGATGCGTCTGTTCGGTTCCGACCGTATCGCAAAAATTATGGACCGCTTAGGATTGAAGGAGGGCGAGGTTATTCAGCACTCTATGATTTCAAAATCTATTGAGCGCGCGCAGAAAAAGGTAGAGGAGAACAACTTTGGTATTCGTAAGCGTTTGCTTGAGTACGATGACGTAATGAACGCACAACGCGAGGTTATTTATACCCGTCGCCGCCACGCTCTTTATGGCGAAAGACTTGATGTGGATATCTCCAACATGTTCTACGATGTTTGTGAATCGATGGTAGGCGAATTCCACGGTAACTCTACACATGATGATTTCAACCTTGAAAGTATCAAGAATTTCTCCGTTGAGGCACCAATAACTGAGGAGGAATACCTTGAAACTAAACCAAGCGATATTACTGAAAAACTATATCAAACTACAATCAGTTCATACGACCGTAAAATTTCAACCATTGCAAACCAGGCATATCCTGTAATTAAGGATGTTTATGAGAAACAATCGGCTATTTACGAGAACATTGTGGTTCCTATTTCCGATGGACAAAAGGTTTACCAAATTGTAACTAACCTTAAAAAGGCATATGAGTCGGGTGGTAAGGATTTAAGTCGTTCATTTGCAAAAACAATTATTCTATACACCATTGATGAGTACTGGAAAGAGCATCTACGTGAAATGGACGAGTTGAAGCAAAGTGTTCAGAATGCTGCTTACGAGCAAAAAGACCCATTGCTTATCTATAAATTGGAGGCTTATGAGTTATTCCGCACAATGATTGATAAGTTGAATAAAGATATTGTTTCAATCCTTGTTAAGGCTTTCATTCCATTGCGCGACCCAAGCCAAGTTCAGGAGGCTCGTCAACGCAAGCATACCGATATGAGCAAGTATCAAACTAGCCGTACCGATGCATTGGAGGCTGGCTCAAATACTCAAACGCCAAATCGTGAACCTGTTAAGGTTGAAATGAAGATTGGCCGTAACGACCCTTGTCCTTGCGGTAGCGGTAAGAAATACAAGTCTTGTCACGGAAGAAACGAATAAGGTCTGAAGTCTATTGTCTAATGTCTTGAATCCATATAAATGTCTACAGAGCAATTTATTCAGGAAAAAGCGCAAGGAGTTATCGAAAGTTTATACGGTGTAAAGCCCGATATCTCCTTGATTCAAATACAAAAAACACGAAAGGAATTTGAAGGCGACTATACACTGGTCGCCTTTCCACTGCTAAAAATGTCGAAGAAATCGCCAGAGATTACTTGTCAGGAAATTGGCGATGCTTTGACAAAAAGTTGTCCTGAAGTGAAAGGATTTAACGTGGTGAAAGGATTCCTTAACATCTCGCTATCATTGGAATACTGGGCAAGTGTACTAAACTCCATTATTGCCGATAAGGAGTTTGGTTTCAGACAAGCCAACTCAAATGATAAGCCTGTTGTGGTAGAGTTCTCATCGCCCAACACAAACAAACCATTACACTTAGGCCATATCCGTAATAATCTTTTGGGATTTTCAATTTCAAGGATTTTAGAGAAAAGCGGGAAGCGTGTTTACAAAGTAAATCTGGTAAACGACCGTGGTATCCACATCTGCAAATCGATGATTGCCTGGTTAATGTTTGGTAATGGCGAAACACCCGAAATTAGTGGAAAAAAGGGCGACCACTTAGTAGGCGATTACTATGTAAGATTCGACAAGGAGTATAAAACAGAGATTAGCAACCTTGTAGCTCAAGGAATGACTGAGGATGAGGCAAAAACCAAAGCCCCAATACTTCTTCAAGCACAGGAATTACTCCGTAAATGGGAAGCCAAAGACCCTGAAACTATTGCTCTTTGGAGCAAAATGAATGGTTGGGTTTACGATGGATTCGAAAAAACCTATAATTCGCTAGGAATTTCGTTCGACAAAACATACTATGAGTCGCAAACCTACTTGTTGGGAAAATCGGTTGTTAACGATGGTTTAAGCCGTGGTGTTTTCAAGCAGAAGGACGATAGTTCTGTTTGGATTGACCTAACTGCCGATGGATTGGACGAGAAGTTACTGCTCCGTTCCGATGGAACATCGGTTTACATCACCCAAGATATTGGCACTGCCATTGAGCGTTTCAACGAATTTAAGTTTGGCGAGCATATCTACGTTGTGGGTAATGAGCAGGAGTATCATTTTCAGGTTCTTAAGTTGATTATGAAAAAGTTGGGCTACGAGTGGTCCGATGCGCTTTACCACCTATCGTACGGAATGGTTCAATTGCCCGAGGGCAAAATGAAATCGCGCGAGGGAACCGTTGTTGATGCTGACGACCTAGTGGCAGAAATGGTCAATACCGCTCGCGAAATGTCCGAGGAACTTGGAAAACTTGACGATGTTGACTCTGGTGAGGCTGCTTATGTCAACAATATTGTGGGTCTTGGTGCATTAAAGTACTTTATCCTAAAGGTTGACCCTAAAAAGAATATGACCTTTAACCCAAAAGAATCTATCGACTTTAATGGGCACACAGGGCCTTTTATTCAATACACACACGCCAGAATTCGCTCAGTTCTAAGGAAGGCAGGTGGTATAGAACTTGGCACTCAAATAAAACCTGAGCAAATTTCATCAGCAAAGGAGTTGGATTTAATCCAGATGATTAACCTATTCCCTGAGACGGTTGTTCTATCGGCTGAATCGCATAACCCTGCAATAATTGCAAACTATGCATACGAATTGGCCAAGGAGTACAACCAATTCTACCACGAGTATCAAATACTAAAGGAACAGAACGAAGGTGTAAAGCAATTCCGTTTGGAACTATCGCTTCAAATTGCAGATGTAATAAAACGGTCGATGTGGTTATTGGGAATTGAGGTGCCTGATAAGATGTAAATCAAATTTCATTATAAATATAAAGCGTGTACAGCCATGTCACACGCTTTTTTTATATACTTTTTCAAACTTCCACCAAATCATTTCATCGGTATTCTTATAACTGGCAAAACCACATTTCTCAAGAACTCGTTGCGAAGCAATATTATCAACATTAGTTCCAGCAACAACAACTTTAACACCTTTCTGAGATAAAGCCCAATCAGTAATTGCAGAAATTGCCTCAGTCATATACCCTTTACCTTGAAATTGGTCGTATGTTCCATAGCCAATTTCAACTTCTCCTGCATTGTTTGGAGTTCCTTTAAAGCATAAATCACCAACCATAACATTTTGCTCCTTTAGCACAATAGTCCATAGTGTCGAAAACAAATGATTACTAGCAGTCTTTACGGCAGGTAATATTGTTATTGTAAAAGCCTCGGCTAACTCTGCGGGAACTTCACGCGGTATCAATTCAAGTCCAAGATCCATCTCCAACAAGCCATTTTCCTGAATGTAAAGTTTGAGTTGAGAGTATGACAATGGAATAATTTCAAGTCTTGAGGTATATAGTTTCATAGTCGTCATTTTATCAGTAAAAGTAGAACATTAAAGCTGCTTACAATATTGTCAACACAAAATTATTCTATTTGAAAGAACCATCATTTTTACTAAGTTTGCAAATCTTTTTGAATAGTTTATTGTTACTATCGAAAATCTAGTGTTTAACATCTAGCATCTATATAGATATGTTTGAGAATTTATCCGAGAAACTGGAGCGGTCGTTTAAGCTCCTAAAAGGAGAAGGAAAAGTAACTGAGATTAACGTTGCCGAAACGCTGAAAGATGTGCGCAAAGCGCTGCTCGATGCCGACGTTAACTACAAAATTGCTAAAACTTTTACCGATGAGGTAAAACGCAAAGCTCTTGGTATGAATGTGCTTAATGCCATTAAACCAGGGCAATTACTTATTAAAGTGGTACACGATGAACTTGCCGAACTTATGGGCGGTAAGGCTACCGATATCAACCTAAGCGGAAATCCTGCCGTTATTCTTATTGCAGGTTTACAGGGCTCTGGTAAAACTACATTCTCTGGTAAATTAGCCAATCACCTAAAAAACAAAAAGGGCAAATCGCCTTTACTTGTAGCTGGCGACGTTTACCGCCCTGCGGCTATCGACCAATTAAAGGTGCTTGGCGGTCAAATTGGAGTGCCAGTTTTCACGGTTGAGGGCAGTACCGACCCAATATCTATTGCTAAGGATGCTGTAAAGCAAGCAAAATCATCGGGATACGATGTGGTAATTATAGATACAGCAGGTCGTTTAGCCATTGACGAGGAGATGATGAACGAGGTTGCCGCAATCAAAAAAGCGGTTACTCCTCAGGAAATCTTGTTCGTAGTCGACTCAATGACTGGACAGGATGCCGTTAACACAGCCAAAGAATTTAACGACAGACTCGATTTCAACGGCGTTGTTCTAACAAATCTTGATGGTGATACCCGTGGTGGTGCGGCGTTATCAATCCGTTCGGTTGTGGATAAGCCAATTAAATTTGTAAGTACAGGTGAGAAACTTGATGCGTTAGATGTATTCCACCCCGACCGTATGGCCGACCGTATCCTGGGTATGGGTGACATTGTTTCTCTTGTTGAAAAAGCTCAGGAACAGTTCGATGCAGAGCAGGCTCGAGAACTTCATAAAAAGATTTTAAAGGATAGATTCAATTTCAACGATTTCCTTGACCAAATTGGACAAATCAAGAAAATGGGTAACCTAAAGGATTTGGCAGGAATGATTCCGGGTATGGGCAAAGCAATGAAAGATATTGATATTGACGATGACGCATTTAAAGGCGTTGAAGCAATCATAAAATCTATGACTCCAGCCGAACGTGAGAATCCAGCCTTACTAAATGGTAGCCGTCGTAAACGTATTGCCGATGGTAGTGGAACCTCAATTGTTGAAGTAAATAGATTAATGAAGCAGTTTGAGGATATGCGTAAGATGATGAAGATGGTATCAGGTGGTGGTGCTAAAAACCTTGCCCGTATGATGTCGCAACAACCCAGACGATAGGTTAATGACTATTTGACTGTTTGGCTTTCAAATCACTTAAACAATCAAGGCACTTATAACTTTATAAACTTTTAACTTTCTACTAAAATGGAACTACTTGATGGAAAACGTTTAGCCGATGAAATTAAAGCCGAAATCGCTGCCGAAGTTGAAGCAATAAAAAAGAACGGAGGTAAAATTCCTCATTTAGTTGCCATAATAGTTGGACATGATGGTGCTAGTGAAACCTACGTTGGACACAAAGAAAAATCTTGTGCTCAGGTTGGTTTCAAATCAGAGGTGTTACGTTTTGAGGATACAATTACTGAGGCAGAACTACTGCATCAAATTGAATTGCTTAATACAAACCCAGATGTTGATGGTTTCATTGTACAAATGCCACTTCCTAAGCATATTAACGAGCAAAAGGTTATTGAGGCTATTGACCCTAAAAAGGATGTTGATGGATTCCACCCTGTAAACGTTGGGCGAATGGTAATTGGCCTACCATCATACGTTTCAGCCACTCCCGATGGTATTGTCGACCTTTTACATCGATATAAAATTGAAACTGCTGGCAAGCACTGCGTAGTTTTGGGTCGTAGTAATATTGTTGGTCGTCCTATCGCTAATTTACTTTCCCTAAAATCAAATCCCGGCGATTGTACTGTTACAGTTTGCCATAGCCGTACTCCAAACATCAAGGAATTCACCAAGACTGCTGATATTCTAATTGTAGCACTTGGCAGAGCAGAATATGTTACTGCCGATATGGTTAAGGAAGGAGCTGTTGTGGTTGATGTTGGAATTACTCGAGTTGAAAGCCCCAACACCAAATCGGGCTGGAAACTTCTGGGTGATGTTAAGTTTGATGAGGTTGCTCCAAAGTGTAGTTACATAACCCCGGTTCCTGGCGGTGTTGGTCCTCTTACAATTGTATCGTTGCTTAAGAACACCTTGAAAGCAGCAAAAAAAGAGGTTTACGGATAAACCATTCTTTTTAAACACCCCTTAAAGAGTTAATCCGATGAATTACAAAAGAGTACTAATTATTGGAGATGCTAATTCTTTTCTTTTAAACGATATAGT
>JAEXVC010000115.1 GCA_023406715.1 Bacteroidota bacterium
TAATTTATATTGACGATGTAGGAAAAGGGGCTAAAGGTGGTTTTGCTGTGGGTGGATTAAGTGGTGCAAAATCTGGCAACAGTTTTTTTAACGTATCAACCGATGCCACTGGTATAATCAATCCTAGCCAAAACAGGGTGCTTTGGTATCCTCTTAAAAACGCTTTTATTGTTGGACGGGTATTGGTTGAACACCCCGATAGTGTTGGTACAAATTCATTTGCTTCTGGTTATGAGTCAAAAGCCAAAGGAGATTTCTCTCAGGCAATGGGATTTAAGGCTATTGCACGTGGTGCGTATGCAATGGCTATTGGTAAAAATGCGCTAGCACAAGGAAATAGTTCATTTGCATTTGGCGATGGGGCTAGGACATCGACTGCATCAACCAATTCGTTTGCAATTGGACGAAACACTGAAGCTACAGCAAATAATAGTTTTGCTTTTGGTAATGGGGCAATAGCAACAGCCGTTGGCAGTTTTGCATTCGGTGCAGGCGGGCGCGACTCTACCGGTGCATCACTTGCAATATCAACTGAGGCTGCTGGCTTGAATTCGTTTGCATTTGGACTTGGGGCCTAGGCTTATGGGTTAAACTCTTTTTCTATTGGAACAGGAACCACAACTTCAAATACAGGCGAAAATGCTACAGCAATGGGTTTTGGAACCGTGGCAAGTGGACGTTTTGCATTTGCCATTGGATTTAAAAACATTGCGAGCGGACGTTCTGCCACTGCTTGGGGAGGCATGAGATACTCTAACTCAGAACAGTTTAATACTGCCTCGGGAGATGCAGCAACAGCATGGGGTGCAAAAACTGTTGCATCGGGACTATTATCAACGACTTGGGGTAGCAATACTAGCGCATCAGGTTGGAATGCAACTGCCTGGGGAAATTACACAGAGTCAAGGGGTTATTGCACAACAACATGGGGCGCAAATTCTTACGCTCAGAATAATTATAGTACTGCCTGGATGTCGGGAAAAGCTTTGGGTTACCAAACCACAGCAGCAGGAAATGGGGTTATTGCCAATGCTCTAAACTCATTTGTAATAGGTAGGGCCAACGATACTATTTATAACCATAAGGATATTAATTATTACGACAATAAATCGCCTTGGTCTTATATTGAGTGGTATGCAGATGATCCCTTGTTTGTTGTAGGAAATGGATACGATCATCCTGCCTATGGCAAAAGCAATGCTTTTACAGTGCTTAAGGATGGAACTACAATTATTGGATGGAATACCTCCGTGGCAAATTCAACAAGTAATCCTGATGCACGTTATATCCTTTCTGTGAAAAATCCACGCGATGCGGGTTATAAATTCTATGTTCACGGTAATGCTGGAGGAACTGGAAGTTGGAATACAACCAGCGATGCTAGGTTAAAGAAAAACATCAAAACAATAGAAAGTCCTTTAAGTAAAGTTCTTAGACTTAGAGGTGTTTCCTACGAGTGGCTTGATGAAGCCAAGCCTGGGAAGCAGATTGGTTTCATTGCACAGGAAACTCTTGAGGTTTTACCTGAAGTAGTAACTGGGACTGAGCAAACTACTTACTCCATGCAGTATGCGCCCATTACAGCCTTGTTAGTGGAGGCTATTAAAGAACAACAAAAACTCATAGAAGAGTTGCGAACCAAAAACTCAAAACTAGAAGATAAGGTTAAGGAGATAGACAGTTTGAAAGCGGAGCTTGAGGCAATAAAAAAACTCCTAACCAAATAAGATAAAAAGGCTGAGAATTCTCAGCCTTTTTATCTTATTATTTGACATGAAATTCTTTTCTAGTTATATTTATACTATAGGGTTTAATTTCAATGTTAATACAATAACTATGAAAAAATTAATGGTTATTTGGTTGGTGTTTTTAATAAGTCCCATTTTACAGGGCCAAACACCATCAGGGTTTAGTTTTCAGGCAGTGCTTAGGAATAGTAGCGGACAGGTGTTGGGTAACCAAACGGCCCAGTTTAGAGTAACCCTAACAAGTGGTGACGGGCTGACAGCTTACTACCAGGAAGTGCACAATGTAACTTCGTCTGCACAGGGTATAATTAATGTGATTGTTGGCAATGGCACTGAGAAAGTTGGCTTGTTGACAGATGTTCCCTGGGGAAATGAACAAGTTATCCTTAAAACCGAAATCAAAGTAGGTTCAGAAGCAACGTTTACTCTACTCGGAACCCAACCTTTGCAGGCGGTTCCTTATGCTTTGTACGCAAGCAATGCCAAGGAGGTTGAGAGTAGTCCAAATGCGACTGAAGATGAACCCATTTTTGTTGTTAAAAATAAGTTAGGACAAATAGTTTTTGCAGTATATCAGGGTAGTGTGAAGATTTTTGTTGACGATATTGCTAAAGGAGCAAAGGGAGGATTTGCTGTGGGAGGTCTAAGCGGGACAAAGGCATCAACAAGTTATTTTACCATTTCGCCTGATAGTGCCCGGATTTACGTTAATGAACAGACTGGAAAGGGAGCTAAAGGCGGGTTCGCGGTAGGTGGTTTAAGTGGAACCAAATCAGCCGACCAATTCTTAAACTTGACTCCTGAGAACTATTTCATTGGTCATCAGTCAGGAAATAATAACACCACTGGAATGTACAATTCTATTTTGGGTTATAGAGCTGCCTACAGCAATACAGAGGGGAGCGATAATATTTTTATTGGGTATCAAAGTGGATATGCTAATAAAGTAGGGCTGAATAATATTTTCATTGGTAAAAGTGCAGGCTTCAATAATGTTGGAGAAATTCAAACACAACCATATTACCTTGCATACGGCTCCTACAATGTTTTTATTGGCAATGAATCCGGTTATAATAACATTTCGGGATGGACTAATTTGTTTTTAGGAAATCAGTCGGGTTATGGAAACAAAACAGGTTCGGACAATACTTTTATTGGAAACTTTTCTGGAGAAAACAATAACAATGGATTTGCAAATGCTTATTTAGGGGCATTTTCGGGACGAGCAAATGTTAGTGGTCAGTTCAATGTCAATCTTGGTTTTTACAGCGGAAATCAAAATACGAACAGCAACAATACTTTTGTTGGCTCCTATGCTGGAGAAACCAATAGTGGTGGGGGGTATAATACCATGCTTGGGTCAGGAACTGGTCAAAATTCTGTTGGTAGTCTGAATGTATTTATTGGCGCAATGGCTGGTTATAATAGTGGGGGCAGTCAGAATGTTTTCATTGGTTATAATGCTGGATATAACGAGGCAGCGTCTTCAAGACTCTATATTGAAAACTCCAATTCAACCGCCCCATTGGTTTACGGAGAGTTTGATAATGATGTGGTTAAGTTGAACGCAAAGGTTACTATCCGCGATTTTTATGCACTTGAGCAGCAAAGTGTAACTCTTGGCAATGGTTCAACCCTTAGTTCAAGTAAATCGAATGTTTTAGTGTCGTCCACCTCGGCCATTACACTAAATTCATCAACTCCTTTGGCAAACGGGGCAGTAATTGGGCAGGTGTTAATTTTAGTTGGGACTTCCGATACTAATACTGTTACACTTCCCAATAGTGGAAATTTACTGATAGGTTCAAATATTGCTCTTGGTCAGAATGATTGTTTGATGCTGTTGTGGAATGGTTCGAAATGGATTAAGATTTCTTATTCGAACAATTGAAACCCTTTGATGATTAGTATCAATCTGTGATTTTTATTGTTTTTAAGATTATTGTATCTTATTTTTTTATACTTTTATATTTCAATCCTTTGGGTTATGAAATGTAAATTCTTTTTAAGTATTCTATTTGTATTAACTCTTTACTCAGCAAGCGCCCAGCAGTTCAATAAGTATGGGCATCCGTTGATTACTAATTTTTCTGCAGAGGATTATAATGGAACCGATCAGGCTTGGAGTATAGTTCAGGATGACCGAGGCGTTATGTACTTCGGCACATGGGAGAATGGTATTGTAGAGTATGATGGTGTAATTTGGCGTAGAATTTCAATTCCTGATAATAAACCAGTATATTCTCTGACGAGGGGCGATGATGGTTCAATTTATGTTGGAGCTTCTGGGGATTTTGGTTTTCTTGAGCCAACTGTTAGTGGGAATCTTCAGTATGTATCATTAACCGATAGGATAAGTGATTCTTTAAAGCAAGGGTTTACGCATATATTTAAAACCTATTTTTTTAAAGGTAAAACTTACTTTTGCTCTACTACCTATATTTTTGTTTACGATGGTAAAACCGTTGATGCCATATATCTAGGCGATAAAAAAATATTTGCCAATTTTTTGACCTTTATTTGTAGCAACAAAATTTATATAGGCAGTTTTCTTAAGGGGTTGCTCATATTAGAAAATAAGGATTTAGTGCTTGCTCCAGGTGCCGAGGTTTTTGTTGAAAAAAACATTTTTTCAATATTACCATACAACGAAGCAGAGGGCCTTGTTGTTACTGATGGCGGTCTTTATCTTTATAACTATTCATCAGGCGCATCAAGGCGAGTTAAGGATAGCGACGGTTTTTTTGACAGAGTGTTCGAAGCCGCTATTCCTTATAGCCCTATTCAATTAAATAGTAAGAATTATGGAATAGGTAATGTTCAGTCTGATTGGCTCAGCTATATCCAATTTACTAAAGATTTCAAGCCTACAGAAATTGTTAACAAAGAAATTGGACTCTCAAGCAGCCAAATTACATATTTATACCAAGGAGGAGATGGCCCTGCTTGGTGCACATTTTATGATGGAGCAATATCCCGATTTGAAGCAAACTCAAACTTAAGGAGATTTGCCAAAGAAAGCGGAATTGATGATTTTATTACTGATATCGTAAGATTTAATGGAATTCTATATATCTCAACTTTTAACGGAGTTTATTATTTGGGGTTTGAGAAAAATGGAATTCCCAAATTTTATCCTGTTGAGAATATTTCTGGTACAGTGTGGGATTTATTGGAGTTTAAAACCCCTAATGGGAAATCGATTCTTTTGGCAGGATCATATACCGATGGTGTTTTTGAAATTAGAAATAATAGAGCATACTCAATTAGTGAAAAGCTAAAAGTAAAATTTCCCAAAGTTCAGCATAATATTTTTACTCTGTTCCAATCCAGATTTAACCCGGAAACATTATATATGGGGATGGCCGGATCTCTGGCAACAATGTCTTGGAGTGGCGATTGGGTTGAGACAAAAAAAATAAAAGAGGATAAAATAAATTATCCAATAAGATCTATTCAGGAAGATAAATTTGGAAATTTATGGTTAGGTTCACAAGTTAAGGGTATAAATGTAATCTCAAAAACTGGTGAATACATTGACTTTTCTTCTCATAAGGATTTGGTTGATAGTAAGGAGTTTTCGTTTATCAACTCAAACGACACTTTATTTATAATTTCCAACAAGGGAGTATTTCACTATAGTTATACTGATAGTTCGTTTATTAAAGGAGGCCTTGTAAATCCTTATGCTAACACAAACGGAATTTTTAGGATACAATCAACTCAAAATGGTTTTGTGGCTATATGCTCTGATGATGAAGGTAAATATTGGGCTCAATTATTTGAAAAGGATAGCATAGGGAGTTGGAGTGTCAATTCAACACCATTTAAACGACTCCCTAATAAGTCCATTGATGCCTTGTATGTTGATGTCGATGGGACAATTTGGATCGGAATTTCAAAAGAACTATTTAGCTACAACCCAAATTTGAATCGTAATTTCGATCTACCATTCAGAGCTCTTATTCGAAAGGTTGTCGCCAAAGATTCATTGCTTTTCGAGGGTAATTTTTTCTCGAACTTGGACGATGGACGAAGAGTTCCTTCGCTTGAACAACAACCTATCCAAGTTCCAAGACTATCATATCATTACAATGGAGTGGTAATCAACTTTTCTTCTCCATATTTTGAAAGAGAATCAGATATACTATATAGCCATTACCTAGAAGGCTCCGACGAGGAAACGTGGAGCAAATGGGATAGCAGAACAGAAACTACCTATACAAACCTTCGTGAGGGGAAGTACACTTTTTACGTTAAGGCAAAAAATATTTACGACAAGGAAAGCATTGTTGCCTCCTATTCATTTGAGATTAGACCTCCTTGGTACAGAACTATTTTAGCGTACTTTATCTACTTCATACTTTTTGTCGTAGTTATATGGGGTATCGTTAAATGGAATACTCGCCGATTAATTGAAGAAAAAATTCGCTTGGAGGAAATTGTTAAGGAAAGAACTGCCGAGGTTGTGGCCCAAAAGGAGGAGATTGAGATTCAAAACGAGAAGATTGCCGCTCAAAACGAGGAAATTAAGAGTAGTATTCACTATGCAAGTAGAATTCAGGGTGCAATTCTAACTCCACCAGAACAAATAAATCGAATTTTCCCCGATAATTTTATTCTCTACCTTCCTAGAGATATTGTTAGTGGGGACTTTTACTACATTACTCAAATAGGCAGTAAGAAAATTAGTGTAGTAGCCGACTGTACTGGGCATGGTGTTCCTGGTGGATTTATGAGCATGCTGGGTGTTTCATTCTTAACTCAAATTATTTCACAAACCGAGGATTTACATGCTGCAACTATACTTAACAAGTTACGTCATCAAGTAATTACGGCATTGCATCAAACTGGTGAAATTGGAGGAAGTAAGGATGGTATGGACTTGGCTCTTTACATTTTAGATGAACAAACTATGCATCTTGAGTTTGCTGGTGCGAACAATCCTTTAGTTCATATAAGTAATGGAGAATTGAACCATATTAAGAGCGATAAGATGCCTATAGGCATACACTTACGTGGCGATACTCCTTTCACAAACTTTGAGCTTGAAGTTAAGAAGGGTGATGTGATTTACACCTTCTCCGATGGTTATGCAGATCAGTTTGGAGGAGGTGATGCCCGCAAGTTTATGATAAAGAATTTAAAAGAGTTGTTACTTGAGATTCATCAAAAACCTATGGATGAGCAACGTGAGATTTTACATAAAACCCTATTGAATTGGCACGGCGATACTCCTCGGATCGATGATGTTGTTGTGATGGGAGTTCGAATATAGAATTTTAAAGGGAGGTTTTTAACCTCCCTTTTTTATATCTACTCAACTTCTCCAATAATTACCACGTAGTTTTTACCATACTTTTTAGCACACTTGGGGCAAGTGGTGTACCACATATACCACTTTTTGATATAAAAACCTTTTTCAGCAACAGTTACTTTAAAGTCCTCGCCCCATTTTCCGGTATCTTTAAAGGGTCCTTCGTAAACTTTGCTGAAGAACTTTCCGCTTAACTTTACATTCTCTGCATTGGCAACCTCTTTATCTACCGCAAGGTAAACATCCATATTCCATTTCGATGTGTGATCCGATAGGCAAATGTAATCGGGTATTGTTGCGTTAGCTGCGGTAACCTTCTCGTCGAGTCGTTTCATGGTTTTACCAAAACCAACAGGCATGTAAAAGATGGTAAATACCTTATCCTTGATAAATGGCTTATTGTACCACTCCAACATTTTTTCGTCCCAGTTTGTTGGGTCGAATGGTGGGCAGCAGGTTGAGTTTTCCTTTTCCATAATTTTTTTGTTTAGGTTAAGTCAAATTTACATAGATATTTTGCTATAAATCAATTTTTAATACAGAAATATATGTTTGGTACTAGTTGATTTTAAATGAGTAAGATATCTCAACATTCCCTTTTATCATTGAGAGAACAGGACAAATTCCCTCAATCATTCCTAGAACTTTATCCATCTCATTGGAGGTTAGGTTTTCGCTTTTGATATTAATCTCCAATGTAACCGATTTAAAACCCGTTGGATGTTCCTGCTTCCGAGTGCCAATGCTTGATATTTCGAACGAGTGAATTGACTTTTGCATCTTCCTAAGCAATACAAGTATTGCAGTACCAGCACACGATGAAAGACTGAGCAGAAACAGTTCCAACGATGTGTAGCCCGCATTATCTCCAATAGGATGCGTATAGTCAATCATAACTGGATTGTTGCCCTCAACTGAGCCTTTGAATTGAACCTTTTCGTTGATTAGCTGGATTGAACTTCGTAGTTCCTTCGATTTGTCAATTTTGTTTTCCATTGTTTTATTTTTTAAACTCTTTACAGTTGTACTCTACTTTTTTAATCAGAAACTCTCCATAGCAGAAATCTCCCTCGGGATGGCGGTAAATTGCTTTTGCTCCGTTCGGAAGTCTATAGCCGTTTATTTGTGCATAACCACCAAAAACTGGCGTTATCCAAGGGTAGTTCTTGTAGGTTTTGCCATCTTTTGTTTCGAACCTATCGTTGCTGATAAAGTTAATTAATTCTCCATTCTCGTTGAAGAAAAGTGTAGCTGAAATTGTAATTCCTCCGTTGGTAAATTTTGCCTTAACCGATAATGAATCAACTTCTTCCCACTGAATGCGCTTGTCGATAAGCGTTGCTGGAGCCATAAAGCACATATCGTTAAATACAGTAACAGTTT
Source organism: Bacteroidota bacterium (assembly GCA_023406715.1). Taxonomy (GTDB): domain Bacteria; phylum Bacteroidota; class Bacteroidia; order Bacteroidales; family Tenuifilaceae; genus SB25. Next base: position 8,449 of record JAEXVC010000115.1, read on the forward strand.
CGCCCTGATTCATTTCTGGGCCTTGTGCATTAACAATGGAGAATAGCCCTGCCAGTTTGATATGCATTATGGCTGTTTCCTGCTTGTAAAGATGTATGCCAACGGCTGGAATACCCATTTTTCGGGCTTTAATATAGAAAATACGTGTTGGATTATCGGCAAAGTTATACTGTACCGAGGTTAATTTCATCCATTTATCCTCAGGATTAGAGCGGATTACACCTTCAAACTCAACCCTAAAGTTTACCACTTTCTCCTTCCCAACCGCTCCAACATACCGAAGGTAGCGTTGAACAATTGAGGGTAGATGCTGGATATCCATCTCGGTAAGGATATCGCGATTAATATTTTTGGTTCTTTCGAGTCCAGCCAGAACCTCTTTTTCGTAAGTCTTTTTCATACTCTGCGAATAACTTAAAGTTGAGATGCCCAATAAGGCTATAATTAGTAATGATTTTGTTTGCATACAACGCTAGTATTAAAGTTTAAAATCTTGTTCCGATAAAGAATAAAGGGATATAGAATAGAGGATGTTTTTTTGCATGTTCTTTAAACGCTTCGGATTTGCCCTTAGAATCGGAATAAAGTGCGAATCCTAAGGGTATCTGAAGGTTCAGAAACAATGTTGTTTTTCGAATTTTAAAGTCGAAAGCATAGCCAAGCCTAAATTCATTCCATAGGTCAAATGATAGTGGGTAAGTTTTGTTTTCGTTTTTATCGTAAAATCTGTCCCACATTGGCATTAGCTGATAATCGATGTGTAAATTTTTCCATAAGTACCGTCTGTAGCCAACAATAAAGCCTAGTGCATTTGTATGACCAATTGAGGGGTACTGAATTCTCATATATGAGGGACTAACAATTAACTCGTTGTGTTTGGAGAATCGATGTCCGTAGTGTAGGGCATATATTCCAATAAAGGGAGATAAAGGGCAAAAATCTAATGAATGCTTATACTTTAGTGTATCGGTTCTGTGTTCCATTGCGCAAACTGGCTGTTTGGTAGAAATGAGAATGATTCCTACAATGCCAAAGAGAAATAGATGTTTCATATCTGACGTTTTTCTCGTTTATTGGTCTAACTTAGTTCGTTTGCAAGTTGGTTAATCTTATTTTCATCTATTTTTGATATGGTTTGAGAGACACCAGAAATCTTCTTTACCAGAAATTTCTCAATAAAATTCATCCTTTCAATAATATATTCGCCACCAACAACCTTCTTGCTTATGGCGTGGTTGCGAAGCAACTCAGGGAATGACATTTTTAACTCGTTATCGAACTCAGGCTCGTTCATTGCGCAAATAAAAAGCCCCACGCGCATTTGTAAAAGTTGAACCATATTTCGTTGGCAGAACTCCCTTACCTTTCGCTGAATGCCTCCAGCGTGGATTGAGCCTCCAATTATCACCTGTTGATACTGAGTTAAATCGATATGCCCATTATTTTTGAGGTTGATTAGGGTTGCATTACCCAGCTTTGAGGCAATTATATTTGCTACCTTCTCGGTTGTACCGTGCGATGTAGCGTAAACAATGGCTGTTTTCATAGTCCTTAAGTTTGATATTAAAACTCGTAGATAATTCCGTATTTCATAAATGATGTTCCGGGCATTTCGAACTCGGTTTTATTGTAGAAATCTTCGTAAACCTGAGTGCCACGGTATCCCTCGAAGAAGAATCCAACCTTTGCTCCATTCTTCAACCTAAAAGGAGTGGATGAAACTCCGAGTGTAAAACCATTGGAGAATGCTTTTGTGCTGTAAGCAGGCAGGCTTGTTCCGCTACTTGAAACGCTGAACATATTAATTTGGGCCAAGTAGCCGAGTTTAACCTGAAACAACCCTTGTGAATTGTTCTTGCGGAAAAAAGGAATGCTGTAAGTTACAGGAATCATCACTTGCGATG
>JAEXVC010000153.1 GCA_023406715.1 Bacteroidota bacterium
TTCTTCTGCTCTGCTAAACTCTGTGGGTTTTCAGCATCTATTATTAGGTCGTATCCTATTGCCCTTATAGAATCGCGAAGTTGGGATTCTGTAACAATATCTTTATCAAAATTTACCCAAACGGTACTGTTGGCAAAGTTTACGCCTGCATCTGTTACTCCTCCTATGGATTTAAGCATACTTTCAACGCTAATTGCGCATCCTGCACAAGACATTCCAGTAACTGGGTAAATTTTTCTAGAGGTTTGCATCCTATTTCTAATTTTTTAAAGAGTTAATCATTATAAACAGCAAAAGTATCTGTTTGGTTTATAAAATTTGGAGTTTGTCAATACAAATAATGTGTTCAAGGAAAAATATACTATTCATGAACCAGTTTTTGTGTAAAAAACGTAAGATTTATAAAAGTTTTTTAACTTCGTAAATTATTTACTATTTGATGATTATGATTATGCGTTGGCTCTTTCTGCTTCTGTCTTTTTCGATGATATCACTATCATTTCCTCATAAATCATTCTCGCAAGTAAACAATCCAAAAATAGATGAGTATTTAAAGTTAGCCTCAGAAAATGAGGCTAATGGCGATAATAACCAGGCGGCGTTCTACTTTGATAAGCTTGCAAACCTCTACTGGCAGTTGAATGATACCGATAACGCTATCCTTTATTTTGGCAAGGCGCTTAGTAACTCTAAGAAAATTGGTAATACAAACGGAATAAAGGTGATATACACCAATCTTGGATTAATTTATTCCGATAAAAGTAACTACAAGTTGGCCTCAGAAAATTTTTCGGAGGCTTTGGCTGCATCGCGTAAGTTAAACCGAAAGCCTGATGTTGCAGCATCGCTTTTAAATTTATCGAGCGCACAAATTGAGACTGCAGAATATTCTGGTGCTGAAAAAGGTTTGAATGAGGTGCAGAAGATTGCTCAGGAACTAAATGACCAGAAACTGCTCAAGAATTGCTACTTCAACTTTAATAAACTATACGAGAAGCAGGGAAATCAAACAAAATCCGCAGAATATTTCAACCTTTTTGCTATGCTCACAAAGAAAATCCAATCAGAGGAGTTCAAGGAGAAGGAACTGAAGGCAAGGCAGATGGTTGATAGCGCAGGCAAAGTAGTGCAAAAGATTTCAGCAGAAAAAGATCTCACTAACAAAAAACTTGCTGAAACAAGTCAGGAGTTGCAGGAGAAAGAGTCAACACTAATGGAGGTTGAGCGACTTACAAAGGAGCAACAAATGCAAATAGAACTGCTTAATACCGAAATGCAGCTCCGAGATGCTCAGTTAAAGCACCAAAAACTGCTTCAGAAGGTTTATATTGGGTTGATAATAGTATCACTTTTGTTTACAGCGCTTATATTCTACGCCTATACTGAGAAAAAGAAGGCTAACAAACTTCTACAAATGATGAACTCCGAAATATTAACCCAGAAGGAGGAGATAAGTGAACAGGCCGACCAACTCAGAGACTTAAACTCGCTAAAGGATAAACTTTTTTCCATAATTGCTCATGATTTAAGGAGCCCATTATTCTCTTTGATAACAATGCTCAATATTGCTAAAGAGGGTCACTTTACAGAGGAGAGTTTTAAGACAATTATTGCTGAACTATCGGTGAACGTAAACCATACCACATCGTTGTTGGAGAATTTACTGACTTGGGCTAAGAACCAGATGCATGGCACTAAAGTAAACCCCGTAAACTTCGATTTGAAAGAATTGCTCAACTCAAGGATTGGCATACTTGAGGAGCGAGCCCAGCAAAAGGAAATATCCATTGTAAACCAACTCTCCGATAATATATTTGTTCATGCTGATAGGGATATGACCGAGATAGTAGTTCGCAATATTGTTTCCAATTCAATAAAATTCTGTAATGCGGGCGATAAGGTTAGGATTTGGAGTACATCTAAGGATGGAGGTGTGACCATTTGTGTGGAAGATACTGGGGTTGGTATTCAGCCCGATGTTATGCAGAAACTTTTTGGTACCCAAATCAGTTCAACCCCTGGAACCCGAAATGAGAAAGGTACAGGGCTAGGCTTAATCCTCTGCAAGGAATTTGTTACAATGAACGGTGGTGAAATATGGGCCGAAAGTCAGGTGAACAAGGGTAGTAAATTCTTCTTTACACTTCCAGGCGCAAAATTGAGTTAAGCCAAATTTAATAGCATATCAACTCTCTTTTTCTTTTGCATTTACACCGATTTATGGTGCTTACTATTGACAATTATGATTATTCCAGCTATATTTAAGGGTAAATAGATTTGGCAAATAATCCATAATTCTACCTCAATGAGCCTCGATTTAATAAAATATTTAACTGAAAGAAACAAGCGGACCAATGATTCCATAAAGGAGCCAGGTCCTGTTATTACAATATCGAGGGAAATGGGATGCCCCGGAACTCAACTAACTAGTGCTCTTGTTCAGGAACTTAATAAGCGCTATAGGCTTAAGGATGATAACCTATGGCATTGGCTTGCAAAGGATAAGGTTCAAAAGATTGCTGCTGAGAAATTAGGCTTACCAGAGGAGGATATCGATTACGTTTTTGAAGCAAAACGTAAAGGAATAATGGAGGAAGTTCTTCAGTCAATGTCAACAAAGTATTATAAGAGCGATAGGCGAATTCAAAATACAGTTAAGGGTGTAATCCGCTCTGAGGCGTCAAAAGGGCGTGTTGTGATATTGGGTAGAGGTGGCGTTGCAATAACCCGAGACATTCCACGCTCGCTGCATATTCATTTGGAGGCGCCTTTTGAGTGGCGTGTTCTTAGTGTTGAGGAAATGTATAAGTTCGATACAAAATCGGCAGAGCAATACGTTAAGGAGATAGATAAAAAGCGTGAGGAAATTCGTGTTTACTTTGGAGGGAAAGATACTGATTACACTAAATTTGATATTACATTTAACTCAATGACATTGTCGATTCCAGAAATTGTTGATATAATAATTCATACAATGGAAGTGCGTAACTTAATTGTATAGAATTATTATGCCAGAAAATGCTCTGCGATTATCCTTATTCCAATTGCAATTAGTATAACACCGCCCAGAATTTCCATTCTGCGGCCTAGTTTTCCTCCAATTTTTTTCCCGAAAAGCATTCCAAGCATTGCAACTAGGAATGTAACAAATCCAATAATCAGAAATGCAAAAAGCATATTTACCTCAACAATGGCTAAGCTTACACCAACTGCAAGAGCATCAATGCTTGTTGCAATGGCCATGGTTATCATTACTTTTGGATTGAGCGGGTTAAACTGCTTTTCCTCTTCGTTTTTGAAACTCTCAATAATCATTTTTACCCCAATAATGCCGAGTAAACCAAATGCAATCCAATGGTCAAAGGACTCAATATACGTTTTAATGGATACTCCGCCTAGCCAGCCCAATACTGGCATCAATGCTTGAAAGAAACCAAAAACCGATGCTATTATGAATGCTTCTTTGAATACTATATGTTTGCGAGCTATTCCGCTTGATATTGAGACAGCAAAAGTGTCAAAGGATAATCCTATCGCCAGAATAAAAAGAGTAATAATTGTCATGGTTGAAATTTGACACAAATATAAAAACTAAAATTCAATTTGCTCAATTGGACTCTTGTGCAGGAAGTGATATGGTGAATGTGGTTCCTTGGTTTTGGTTGTTACTAACCTTTATTGTTCCCCCATTTTTGTCCACAAACCGCTTAACTAGTTTGAGTCCAAGTCCCGTGCCTTTCTCACTGTTTGTGCCTGAGGTGCTGAATACTTTGGAGTCATCAAATATCAACTCAATCCTATCAACAGGAATTCCAACTCCAGTGTCGGAAACCTGAATTGTGCAGAGCTGGTGGTCGCAAGAACAATTTAAGTCAATTTTTCCTCCATTCGGAGTGAATTTTATTGCGTTTGAGATTAGGTTTCGTATTATAGTCTTAAACATCATAGGGTCAACAAAGGCTTTGCATTCATTGCTAATGTTTGTTTCAATTTTGATGTTTTTTGCTGATGCCATGCTGGATAGTAATTGCACAGTTTCGGAAACAACACCCTGAATCTCTAATAGTATCGGTTTAATAGTTGCCTGGCGTTGACTTCGTCCCCACTCCAGAAGGTTCTCCAATAAGTTGTAGCTTTCCTTTGTGGTATTGTGAACCAGAGTGATGATTTCGGTTCTGGATTCGTTGTCCATACCTTCCCAACTGGATAGGTATAGTGAAAGCATTTGCTCCACGCTGCCAATAGGTCCGCGAAGGTCATGTGATATTACCGAGAAGAGTTGGTCTTTCATTGCATTAGCATCCTTCAATGCTTCTTCGGCAAGTTTGGATGATGTAATATCAGCAAATGTTATGATTAAATCGGTTATTTTCCTGTTTGTGTCTATTGCAACACCAAGGTCTAGCGATAGATAAGCTATTTCTCCAGATGACCTAATTATTCGAGTTTCTAAGTTTTCCTCCTCGCTTGCAAGGCTTCTTAGACTATCTATTGATGCGTTAACAATATCCCTATCTGTAGGATGTATGGTTTGAATAAATCTCTCTAGTTTGAAAGGTGCGCTCTCTTTGTTCCATTCAAGTATCTCTAGTGCTTGTTCAGATACATCGAGGTAGCCTGTAAGTGCATTGAGTCTGCAAACACCAAGGTGAGCAATTTCCTGCGCTTTTTTTAATCTATTTTGGCTTTCAAGGAGGGCTGTTTCGGCTTTTTTCCTTAAGGTTATATCCTCAATCAGTTTAACAAGATGTGTTATTGCGCCTGCATTGTCCTTAATAGCTTTAACGGCTACGTTGCAGTAAACAATACTTCCGTCTTTTTTTATAAAACGCTTTTCGAGAGTGTAGCTATCGTTCTTTCGCTGCAAAATGTTGTTAAATTGTTTTACTTCAAATTGAACATCATCGGGATGCGTGATTTTATCCCAAGTTAGTTTTTCAAGTTCTTCTGGTTTGTATCCAAGAATCTGGCATAGTTTAGTGTTAAATGTTATCCACGATTTGTATATGGTTGTTTCAGCCATTCCTATTAGGTTCGATTCGAAAAAAAGTCGGAATTTAAGTTCACGTTCGGATAGTTTGAATTCAAAGTTTTTGCGAGCAGTATTGTCGCGTAGCACAGCAAAAATTTGAGGGTTTTGTCCCGAAATGAATTTGACAAAATGACCTTCAACATAGAATTCCTCTCCATTCTTTTTTCTGTGCATTCTCGAAGGAACCCTGTAGAAACCTTTCTGGAGTGTGATGT
>JAEXVC010000155.1 GCA_023406715.1 Bacteroidota bacterium
ATTCAATATTACTGTAGTTGTTCCTCAGATTATAAGCGGAATTCTGTCGGGCACATTGTTGAAGTTTGTTTTTAACGAGAGTGCAATTTTTATGATAATTATGGCTGGAGTATCAATGCTTTTGGCCGCAATTTCTGTGTCATTTGTTAAAGAATCTCATAGTTAAATCTGTATATGAATCCTATTAAGGCTTGTATTTTCGATTTGGATGGTGTTGTTGTTGATACTGCAAAGTATCACTACTTGGCGTGGAAACGATTGGCGCACGAATTAGGATTTGAGTTTAAGGAAGTACATAACGAACGTCTAAAAGGTGTAAGCCGTATGCGTTCCCTTGAGATTTTGCTTGAGGTTGGTGGTCTTATATGCACAACGAGCGAGATGGAGGAGATGGCTGCTCAGAAAAACGAGTGGTATTTGGAGTATATCCGAAAAATGACTCCCGATGAGATTCTTCCTGGTGCTAAGGAACTTCTAGAGGAGTTAAGATTGCATAATGTTAAGGTTGCGCTTGGTTCGGCCAGTAAGAATGCCCCTTTAATACTTGAGAGGATAGGCCTGGCAAATTATTTCGATGCAATTCTTGATGGCAACAGTGTTTCAGTTGCAAAGCCAGCTCCTGATATTTTCCTAGTTGCAGCAAAGGCCTTAGGTGAATTACCCGAGCATTGCATTGTATTTGAGGATGCCGAGGCTGGGATTGATGCTGCCATTAGTGCTGGTATGCGATGCGTAGGAATTGGTAGCCCCGATAATTTAGGTAGGGCCAACCTTGTTATTCCAAATCTAAAGCAATTCACATATGATAATTTGAAAGATTATTTTATTGCATAAATAATTGATATATAATTAATTTAACGATTTGAATCAAGTAATAAGTAAATAATATCTGTATGAACTCATACTTAAAACACGATGAATGGTGCATCATTGAGGAAGGTTTTGTTCCTGAGAACACCCGTGCTTCGGAGAGTATCTTCAGCATTGGCAATGGTGCAATGGGGCAGAGAGCAAACTTTGAGGAGAAGTTTAGCGGCAGTACCCTTCAGGGAAGCTACATTGGTGGAGTTTACTATCCCGATAAAACCCGCGTAGGTTGGTGGAAAAACGGTTATCCTGAGTATTTTGCAAAGGTTATCAACTCAACCAATTGGATTGGGATTGATGTATATATCAACAATGAAGCGCTAGACCTAGCCAAATGTAAAGTAAACGATTTCCGCAGGGTACTCAATATGAAGGAGGGATACCTTGAGCGTTCGTTCATTTGCGAGTTGCAATCGGGTATAAAAGTGTCAGTTAAAGCGCTACGCTTTTTGAGTATGGTCGATAGCGAGATTGGTGCAATCCGCTATAGCGTAAAGGTTCTTAATTCCGATGCTACTGTTGAGTTAAGGCCTTACCTCGATGCCGATGTGCATAACGAGGATTCTAATTACGGCGAAAAGTTCTGGGATGTTATTGATATCAAAGGGAATACCTTAAGTTACATTGTTTGTCGCACCAAGAAACTCGATTTTCACGTAGGGCATGCAATGCGTAATTTTGTTTACGTTAATGGTCAGCAGGCAAATGTTAATCCACAGGTAAATACCTCGGAGAAGTACGTTGATAATCGTTATTCTGTCAACCTAAAATCTGGTGATGAGGTTACCCTCTATAAGTTTGCTGCAGTTATTTCAAGTCTAAACCAGGAGAAAGGAACTTTCCCTAAGGTTCTTGAAAAATCTATGGATGCAGCAATTGCAAAGGGTTTCGATAGAATGTTTGAGGAGCAGAAAAACGCTTGGGCTGAAATTTGGCTTCATAGCGATATTACTATCGATGGCGATGTAGCCGCACAGCAGGGCATACGTTTCAATATTTTCCAGCTTAGCCAAACCTACACAGGCAAAGATGAGCGTTTGAATATTGGCCCTAAAGGTTTTACTGGCGAGAAATATGGCGGCTCAACATATTGGGATACAGAGGCTTATTGCTTACCATTTTATATGGTTACACACGGACAAAAGGTTGCCCGTCAGTTACTTCTGTATCGCTACAAGCAGCTTGGAAAAGCCATTGAGAATGCCGAGAAACTAGGTTTTAAGGATGGAGCAGCGTTGTATCCTATGGTTACAATGAATGGCGAGGAGTGCCATAACGAGTGGGAAATCACCTTCGAGGAGATTCACCGTAATGGAGCCATTGCCTTTGCTGTATATAGCTACGTTCGCTATACTGGCGATAAGAGTTATCTTGTAAACTTTGGTCTTGAACTGCTTATTGGTATCGCTCGTTTTTGGGCACAACGTATCAATTTCTCTGCCGAAAAGGGCAAGTATGTTATGCTTGGTGTAACGGGTCCAAATGAGTACGAGAATAACGTAAATAACAACTGGTATACCAACTTCATTGCTTGCTGGTGTATGGAGTATGCCGATGAGGCTGCTCAGTACGTTAAATCGCAGGATTCTGCAAAATATGCTGAGCTGATTAAGCGTATCAAGTTTGACGATACTAAGGAAATTTCAAAGTGGCGAGATATTCGTGGTAATATGTTCTATCCTGAGGATAAAAAGTTAGGAATCTACTTACAGCAGGAAGGCTATATGGATAAGGAGCAAATCCTTGTGAAGGATTTAGATGTTAAGGAGCGCCCATTGAACCAAAAATGGAGCTGGGACCGTATTCTTCGCTCTTGCTTTATCAAACAGGCCGATGTATTGCAGGGTATGTACTTCCTTGAGGATAGATTCGATACCGATACAATTAAGCGTAACTATGAGTTCTACGAGGCTCGCACTGTTCATGAATCATCGCTTTCGCCTTGTGTTCACAGTGTTCTTGCATCGCGTGTTGGGAATGGGAGCAAGGCCTATGAACTTTATGTTCGCACTGCCCGTTTAGACTTGGATGATTACAATCACGAGGTTAAAGAGGGGTTGCATATCACAAGTATGGCAGGCACCTGGATTTCTATAGTTGAAGGATTTGGTGGAATGCGTATTCGTGAGAATATGTTGAATTTCAATCCGTTGATTCCGGCTGAGTGGAAATCGTACAGCTTCAAGGTCTGGTACCGAGAGAATACGTTGAAAGTAAACGTTTCTCCAAAAGAGGTGACAATTATTAATGAGGCTGGCGATTCAATAATCATTAAGATTTACGGCAAGGAGCAAAAGGTTCTTCCAAATAGTTCAATAACTATTCCTGTGCAAAAGCAAGTTTTTGCGTAGGTTAAAATTGAAAGTGTTACCTTTACGGTGCATTTAACATAATTAACTATGACTACAAAACGATTTCAAGCCGGAATTATAACTGGCAAACAGTTGAGCGACTTATTCGAGTACGCCAAATCTGAGAAATTTGCACTTCCTGCAGTTAACGTAACAGGAACAAATACAATGAATGCAGTTTTGGAAACTGCTAGAGAGGTTGGCTCGCCTGTAATTATTCAGTTCTCAAATAGTGGAGCATCGTTTATTGCTGGTAAAACACTATCCAACGATGGTCAAAAGGCAAGTATTTTAGGTGCAATTAGTGGTGCAAAGCACGTTCATCTTATGGCTGAGGCCTATGGTGTTCCGGTAGTACTTCATACCGACCACGCTGCAAAAAAACTTCTACCTTGGATTGATGGTTTGCTCGATGCTGGTGAAAAGCACTTTAAAGAGACCGGAAAACCTCTTTTCAGTTCACATATGCTCGATTTATCCGAGGAGCCACTTCACGAGAATATTGAGATTTGCAAGAAATACCTTACCCGTATGGCTAAAATGGGCATGACCCTAGAGATTGAGCTTGGCGTAACCGGTGGCGAGGAGGATGGTGTTGATAACACTGGCGTTGATAGCTCCAAACTTTACACTCAACCCGAGGAAGTTGCCTATGCATACGAGGAGTTGATGAAGATTAGCCCTAATTTCACCATTGCTGCATCGTTTGGAAACGTTCACGGTGTTTACAAGCCTGGAAATGTGGTGTTAAACCCTGGCATTCTTAAGAACTCACAGGAATTGATTGAGAAGAAATTTGGTACAGCGGCTAAACCTGTAAACTTTGTATTCCACGGAGGTAGTGGTTCTGAGAAGGAAAAAATTGAGGAAGCACTCGGATATGGAGTAATAAAAATGAACCTCGATACTGATTTACAGTGGGCTTACTGGGAAGGAATTAAGAATTACTATACTGCTAAAAAGGATTACTTGCAAGGACAAATTGGTAATCCGGAAGGCGAGGACTCTCCAAACAAAAAGTACTACGACCCACGCGTGTGGTTACGCAAAGGCGAGGAGTCTATAGTTGTTAGACTTAAGGAGGCATTTGCCGACCTTAATGCCATTGGAAGAGGTTAATATTTAACTAATTGTAAAGAGGTTGTCCGCTTTGGCAACCTCTTTTTTTGTAACCTAATAAGTTAAGTGAGTTATGTTAATGCGTTTGTTATCAATTACTTTAATTCTGTTTTTTATGAATGGTTATTCACAAAAAGTAAGCAGAATTGACCCACCAAATTGGTGGGTAGGGATGAAAAATCAGAAGTTGCAGCTAATGGTTTACGGGCAAGATATTTCTTCTGCTAAAGTTTCAATCAATTACAATGGTGTTGTTCTCGAAAGCACTGAAAAGGTTGAAAATCCAAACTATCTTTTTTTGAATTTGACCATTAATTCCGATGCAGTGTCGGGAAAATTTCCAATTGAATTTAAGTTTTCAAAGGGTAAGCCATTAGTAATTCAATACGAATTGCTGGATAGGGCAAAAGGTTCTGCTGAACGAAAAGGATTTGATAACTCCGACGTAGTTTACTTGATTGTTCCCGATAGATTTTCGGATGGAAATCCATATATCGATTCAGTTAAAGGTATGCCCGATAAGCACAACCGTAAAGAGCCTTACGCAAGACATGGTGGCGATTTACAGGGCATAATTAATCATTTGGATTATTTTAATCAACTAGGAGTTACAACTCTATGGATGACTCCTGTCTTAGAGAATAACCAACCTCAGTGGTCGTATCACGGTTATGCTATTACCGATTTTTATAAAATTGATGCTCGTTTTGGAACAAATGAACTGTATAAAGATTTTGTAAATCAGGCTCATAGTAAAAGCATAAAAGTTATAAAGGATTTAATCTTTAATCATTGCGGAGGAGAGCACTGGTGGGTAAAGGATATGCCTACAGCCGATTGGTTTAACCAATGGCCACAGTTTACAAGAACAAATTATAGAATACCCACAATTTTTGACATTCATGCATCTGATAGTGAGAAGAAATTGATGAATAATGGTTGGTTCGACCATCATATGCCAGACTTAAATCAGAAAAACCCTTTTGTGGCTAACTATCTATTACAGAATAGTATTTGGTGGATAGAATACGCAGGTATTGATGGCATTAGAATGGATACTCACCCATATCCCGATAAGGATTTTATGGCTCGTTGGTGTACAAGTGTAATGACCGAGTATCCAAATTTTAATATTGTAGGAGAAACCTGGGTTAATTATCCTGCTTGGGTTGCATACTGGCAGAAGGATGCTAAAAATAACGATGGTTACAACTCTAACTTACCTGTGGCCATGGACTTTCCGTTAATGTATGCTATGCATAAGGCTTTCTCAGAGAAGGATGGTTGGGATACAGGGCTATCGCGTTTGTATGAGATATTGGCACACGATTTTATTTACCCAAATCCCAATAATCTTTTAATTTTTGCCGATAATCATGATGTTGGTCGATTCCAGAGGGATTCTATACAAGCAATAGGAAATTTGAAATTAGCCATGGCGTTTTTACTAACTACAAGGGGAATACCTCAAATTTACTATGGTACAGAGGTGCTTATGGCTGGTAACGATATTAATGGTCATGGCGATATCCGTAAAGATTTCCCCGGTGGCTGGACTTCCGATAAACAAAATGCGTTCACTTCTGAAGGAAGAAATAAGAAACAGAGTGAGATGTGGGATTATACATCTAAAATCATGAATTGGAGAAAAACAGCCACAGCAGTTCACAATGGTAAATTAACGCACTTTATTCCTGATAACGAGGTTTATGTCTATTTTCGTTGCAATCAGCAACAAACAGTAATGGTAATTCTTAATAACGGCTATCAGCCAAAAGTGCTTGATACGGCGAGGTTTAAAGAGTTTTTAGGCGATAAGAAATCGGGTATCGATATAATTACAGACAAAGCAGTTGAAAACCTTTCTAAAATTCAACTTTCGCCCCGCTCTGCAATGATTATTGAATTAAAGTAAAATATAACTAATAGATTATGAGAAAATTATCAATAATTATTTTATCTATTTTGGCAATATCATGCCAAAAGGGTATCGAGTTGAAAAATGTATCTGAAAAACCTGTTGTAAACGATTTGCTTACAGTTATTCAACTGCTTGGCGATAGCACAGAGGTTGTAATGACCGATTATTTCCCAAATCCTTCGGTTATTGACTCCGTTTCTATGCCAAATGTATTTTCCTACACATTATCGGATGATAAGTCAAAATTGACCATTAAATGCAGTAATTCAGAGTTACCCAAATTGAATGTAATGGATGTTTGGGTATCGGGGGCTAAGTATTCTTTAGTTTTACGTAAAGGCCGAAAAATACCTGTAAGCTTTGAGTATAATCCCAATGGTAAAAAGGTGAAATCTGTTCAGTTAACTGGCCAAATTAACGATTGGAACCCTGCTGCAACACCGCTATCATTTGATGGCAATGTGTTTAAAACCACATTGATGCTCAACCCTGGGAAATATCACTACCAAGTTGTTCTGGATGGAAAATGGATGCTCGACCCTGCTAATCCTGTAAAGGAGGATAATAATATGGGTGGTTTCAACTCTGTATTAGTTGTTGGAAATAATCAACCAGAAAAACTGCCACATCTTGTTGCTGAATCAACAAGCGGTAATGTTTTAAATATTAAAGCGATAAACTCTGTAGATAAGGTTATAGTATTGTGGCAGAATTATTTATTGAATGATGAATTTGTTTCTATTGATAGTCAGGATATTAAATTGACTATACCTTCAAACGCACAAAATTCTAAACGTTCCTACATTCGCGTTTGGTCGTTCAATGAGTATGGCGAATCCAACGATTTATTAATTCCTCTAGAGGGAAATAAACCTGTAATTGCCACATCGCAGTTGACCAGAGCCGATAAGAATAGCCAAATTATGTACTTTTTGATGGTAGATAGGTTTAACAACGGTAACCAGAGTAACGATAAAAAGGTTGATGACCCTGAAATACTGCCCGAGGCAAATTACTATGGTGGCGACTTGGCTGGAGTTACACAGAAAATTAAGGATGGGTATTTTACTGCACTCGGAATCAACACTATATGGCTTTCACCAATTACCCAAAATCCGCTTGGCGCGTGGGGATTATACCCAGAACCTCGTACCAAATTCTCCGGTTACCACGGTTATTGGCCAGTTTCTTTAACCAAGGTTGATTTCCGTTTTGGTACAAGTGATGAGTTTAAGGAGTTAATTGCTGAAGCGCATAATCGCAATATGAATGTAATTCTCGATTATGTTGCTCATCACGTTCATCAGGAGCATCCATTATACAAGGAGCATCCCGATTGGGTTACATCTCTTTATTTGCCAGATGGTTCTTTGAATACCGAGCGTTGG
>JAEXVC010000200.1 GCA_023406715.1 Bacteroidota bacterium
ACCAAGAAGAGCCAAACAAAGTAATAAGTGAGACAAAGTTGACCAACAAAAACTTTGGGGTTATACCGTTTGGTAAGTTTAATATTTACAATGAGTTGAAATGATATTTAAGTGATTTGTAAAAATAGCATTGTTGTTGGTAGGAGTGTGATTTTATTCCAAAATCGCTAAGAGAAATCATATATCAATTAAAACTATTTTATTACCTTTCGCATTCCCAATAAAATAAAATGTTTTTATATTTTTAAAATGATTAAATAGTACAACTTGCCCTTGTTGTTTTTTTTGCTTTTCAAATCAAATGTTCTAGTGCTCAAACCGTAAATATCGATAGCCTCGAGAACACCCTAAAGCAACATACTAACGCCGATACCGCAAAGGTAAATCTGCTCAATAAAATTGCCTTTGCATACCTAAGTAAGGATAATCAGAAATTACTTAGCAATGCTGTTTATGCTAGTAAATTATCCGATAGTTTGAATTTTCCAGAGGGTAAATCGGAGAGTTTGCGCATAATGGGAATTGGCTACACGAGAACTGATACAGTTAAGGCGCTTGCTTACTTTAATGAATCCATTAAAATAGCCGAATCTATTGCCAGTAAAATTCAAATAGCCCGAAGTCTGGGTGCAATGGGAATTCTTTATGGTATTTCAGGACAGAATATTAAGGCTGTTGAGTGCTATCAAAAAACCATTGCTATTGCCACAGAGCTAAACGATAATCAAATAAAGGCAAAAAACTACATTAACCTTGCACAGGCGTATAATCGGATGGGTAATTCTAGTTTGGCTATTGAGAGTTATAACCAGGCGTTGAATGCTTATGAACTATTTGATGATAAGTTGGGTATGGCCAGTTGTTACAATTCATTGGGGAACTTATACGAAATTCAAGGTAATTTCCCGTTAGCAGTCGATTGCGGTCAAAAAGGGTTGAAAATTAGGGAAGAACTGAACGATAAGGCAGGCATATCAACAAGTTTAATTAGTATTGCTGGATTATACTTCAATCAGAAAAATTATGAAAAAGCGCTCGATTACCTTAAGCGCTCGTAGGAAATTAACGAGCAGCATAATATTGCGGCTTGTCTGCTCAATATTGGCTTTGCATATCTTGAAACTAACAGTCCCGAAGCGTTGGAATACCTTCAACGGGCATTGGACTATAGCGAAAAACTAAATATAGTATCGCTAAAGTTTAGTGCATTGTCATTTATGGGCAGTTATTACAGCGAGCACCAGGATTATGATAAGGCGCTGGAGTTTTACTTTAAGGCATTAGACTTAGTCGAAAAAAATAGTAATAAACCTAGAATTGGTGAGATAACTAAAAGTATTGCCAATGTTTACTTCAAAAAAAGACAATACGCATTGGCCCTAAAATATGCTCAAAGGAGTTTACCAATTGCTGAAAAAACTAAGCAGTTGAAGTTAAGAAAAGGATTACATTATCTTCTTTCTCAAATTTACGCTGTAAAAGGTAACTACAAGGAAGCTTATAGTAATAGTATTAAGTACAGTGTTCTGAGTGATAGTGTTTATAACGAGGGTAATGTAAGGCAGATAGCCGAGTTGGAGTATAAATATAAGTATGAGAAGGAAAAGCAAATGCTTGAGCTTGAACAGCAGAAAAAGGATGCTATGCTGGTTGCCGAAAAGAGACAGCAAAGTATTGTTTTGCTATCATTTATATTGGCTTTTGCGTTAATGTCGGCACTAGCATTTTACATTTACCAAGCTTATCGCATAAAGCGTCAATCAAATATTTCGTTGGCAATTCAGAAAAATGAGATTGAGGCCAAGAATTTAAATTTGGTTCAACTAAACAACGAAATTGTAGCCCAACAGGAAGAGATAGCCACTCAGCGCGATATGGTGGTGGCGCAGAAGAATAAAATTCAAGTCCAGAACAAGGAGATTACCGATAGTATTGATTATGCCAAGCATATTCAGCAAGCCTTACTTCCGCTTATGGAATCAGTTGAGGGTCTTGTTGATGAATATTTTGTCCTACATAAGCCAAAGGATATTGTATCGGGCGATTTTTACTGGAATACGCAAGTTGATAACTACTTGGTAGTTGCCGTTGCCGATTGTACTGGACATGGTGTGCCAGGTGCATTTATGAGTGTTCTGGGTGTGTCGTTACTTAACGAGATTGTGAGGAAAAGGCAAATTGTTAAGGCTAATGAAATTCTTAATGAACTTAGAACTTCTGTAATTGAGGCGTTAAAGCAAAAGTGGCAATCGGGCGAGCAAAAGGATGGTATGGACATTGCAATTGTAATTATCAATACTCAAAATTCGGAGTTGCAATACGCAGGTGCTCATATACCTTTATTTATTTTTAACCAACAGAATGGGCTTGCCGAAATAAAATCTGACAAACAAACTGTGGCTATCAACATTAAAATGGTGAACTTCACCAATAATGTGTTTACACTAAGTAAGGGTGACTGTATTTACCTGGCAACTGATGGCTATTATGATCAGTTTGGAGGTTCGGACAATGTTAAATTCAAGAAGAAGCAGCTTGTTGAGTTGATTTCAGAAATTGCAAATAAACCAATGGACGAGCAGGCAAGGATTCTGGATGATAGGTTTGAAAACTGGAGAGGTAGCAAGAATCAAACTGACGATGTAACCATTGTTGGATTAAGGGTTTAGATGAGGCAAGTACTATCATTTATGGAACCCTTGGACTACAAATCCAAGGGTTTTTGTTGAGCGTGAAATAACAGCGGTTTTTAACCGCAAAGTATTATGACATATAAGCTAAACCTTGTGTCTGTTGTGGTTGTATTCTGAACCACAATAACATTTACTTTATCTATTTAGGTTGAGATACCAATGCTAGGTTGGCAAC
>JAEXVC010000225.1 GCA_023406715.1 Bacteroidota bacterium
GGTGTACACTGGCCACAAGACTCTTCCTCAAAAAATTCAAGGTAGTTCTTCAACACATTGTACATTGAACGAGAACTATTGAAAAGCATCATAGAACCTCCTGTTGGAACACCCTCGAATCCAATAATGGTATCCTTGAACTTTTTGCGAGGCACGCAAAATCCGGAAGCACCTCCAACCTGAACCGCTTTGGTATCACCATCGCCAAACTCATCAACAAACTGTTCAACAGTCATACCTAGCTCCAACTCATAGATACCAGGCTTTGGAGTATCGCCAGAAATTGAGAACACCTTTGAACCACGTGAATCAGCAGTTCCAAGTTCTTTAAACTTACGTGCACCGTAGCGGAAAATCATGAATGAGTACACCAATGTTTCCACGTTGTTAATAACGGTAGGTTTCTTACGGAAACCTGAAACTGTTGGGTAAGGAGGTTTGTTGCGGGGTTCACCACGGTCGCCTTCCATTGACTCAAACAATGCGCTTTCCTCGCCACAGATGTATGCTCCGCTACCCATTATTATTCTTATCTTGAAATCGGAACCTACCTCCTTAAGAGTGGCATGGAAACTATCTAGTTGTTTTTCAAGTTCAGGTAATAAGAAACGGTACTCACCGCGAAGATAAAGGAAACCTTCCTTAGCATTGATAACCTTTGCACATATGGCCATTCCGCCAAAAACCTTGAGAGGAACTTTAAATAGAATCTCTCTATCCTTAAATGTGCCAGGTTCACCTTCGTCAGCATTACATACAACATACTTATCGGGCTCGGGTTGTTCGCTAGTAAATTTCCATTTTAGGGCAGTAGGAAAACCTGCACCACCACGACCTTTAAGACCAGACTCAAGTAATTCGTTAATAATTTCGTCGTTAGTACGTTGATAGGTCGACTTTAGAATGTCCTTTAGGTTACAATCTTGGTCGAAAATAAGGTCAACGCGACGTAAAAAGTTATTTGACATGGTATAATCTCCTATGCTTTACTTTTTCATGTATTCATTAATAATATCTCTAACCTTTTCAGGTGTTAACTCGGTGTATGCCTCATCGTTAATAAGCATAGCAGGCCCTTTGTGGCACCAGCCAAGGCAGTTGGTTTCGAGAAGCGAGAACTTTCTGTTTTGAGTAGTTTCGCCCACTTTCACCTTAAGCATATCTTCCAATTCCTGAATAATAAGGTTCTTCCCTTTCATGGCACAGGAAATAGTTCTACAAATTCGAATAACATACTTACCACGTGGTTGAGTATCGAGGAAGCTGTAGAAAGTGGCGGTTCCGTAAACCTTAGCGGCCGAAATATCGAGCTCGCGTGCAATTTCAGTCATTGCCTCACTAGAGATGTAGCGCTCCTCTTGCACAACACCCTGTAGGATTGGGATTAAACTCTCCCGAACTCTTCCATGCTTGTCAGCAAGTTTTTTTACTAATTCTTTGGTCTCCGTCATAATTGCAATTTTTAAAAAAACGACATCTGTTATTTTTGTAACACTGTTATTTATTTAACAAATCAATCTTTCGTAACAAATTGATTTTCTTGTATAAATATAAAAACAAGTTTTAATTAACAAAGTGATTTTTGTCAGTTTTTATTAGCATTAGGAGACTAAAACTTCAATTTAGAAACATTCAAAGCAATTTTAATTATCAACTGTAAGCATACAAAGAAAACAAATTACAAACCGCTGTATTATTGATAATTACATTGGCGAAATCCAATAGGCATGGGCTATAAAAGAAAAAGCCCGACTTTATCAGTCGGGCCTTATTAATATGATTAATAAATTAATAATCAATTAGTAAACTATGTTCATCTCCTTTAACAGATGTCCTGCACCAGCAAACTTATCAATAACAAACAGTGTATATCGAATATCAAGGGCAATGTTGCGACAGTAATTGGGGTCGAACATAACATCGCTCATGGTGCTTTCCCAGCAACGGTCGAAGTTAATGCCAATTAAGTAGCCGTTGGAATCAATTACAGGACTACCCGAGTTCCCTCCAGTTGTATGATTGGTACCTATGAATGCTACAGGTACAGTACCATTAACAGCATACTGCCCAAAATCTTTCTTCTCGTAAAGTTCAACCAACCTCTTAGGTGGAACATAATCGGGCACATTGGTTTGGGTTGATTTCTCTATTATACCATCAATTGTAGTGTAGTAGTTGTAAACTACTCCATCCTTAGGCTCAAATCCTTGAACTTTACCGTAAGTAAAGCGTAAGGTAGAGTTTGCATCGGGGAAGAAACGCTTATCGAGCTGCATCTTCATTAATCCATCAACGTAGGTGCGGTATAAAATATCCAAACTATCATTTATCTCAATAAAGCGGCCCTCAACTTTATCCTTATAAAGCAATTCGAATTGAGCATAAACATTGTAAATATTGTCGGACTGGAAATGACGAGCGTTAACGCTGTCAATCTCATTTAAAAGGGTAAATACCCTAATGCTATCGGAGAATATGGTCTGACTATAGAGATCACCAGCAATTTGCATCCAATTTCCTTGATAGTTTTGGTAAAGCTTACTTAAGAAATCGGGATGATAACTGGACGGAACCTGCTCGTAGTAGGACTTCATCATTGATGCAAAAACCTCAACATCTACATTCACCTCAAAATCCTTATAAAAACCACGAGCATAGTTAATCAAGCCTTTCTTAGCCGCTTCGAACTTTTCTGTATCTCTAGGGGATTTTACGGACTCGGCTATAACCTTATCGAAGCGCGAAGCAAAGTTCACAAGTTCCACTGCATATACAGCCTCATTACGGTAATCGGAAATCAACGAAAGTGGCGTTAACTCATCGTAAAGTCTCTTAAATGTAGGCAATAGGTCTCCGTATTGCTTTTGCAATTCAGGCGATTTACTTGCCCAAGCTGTGAACATATTTTCCAACTCACGTTTTTGAGAAACGGCATCGAGCCTGCGCAATCCAATGGTCTCCCCTATCCACTTCTTCCATGCATTGGCAACACCGGCATGTTTGCTAGCATACTGGATACGAATTGTATCATTAGCATCCATATAATGGTTGAAAATAGATAGACGGGTATTCCTTAAGTTAATTTTATGAGGGTTACTTTGATTAATTAGCAACTCCACAGCGTGCGATGTAAGGAATTGTTGAGTACGACCAGGGAAACCGTAAACCAAAGTAAAATCGTTCTCATTTATGCCTTTCATAGAGATAGGCAGATATCGTTTGGGCTTATAAGGAACGTTCTCGGGAGAGTAAGCCGCAGGCTTATTATCCTTATTGGCATAAATACGGAAAAGCGAGAAGTCGCCAGTATGTCGCGGCCAAACCCAGTTATCGGTATCGCCACCAAACTTTCCAATTGACTCAGGTGGAGCACCAACCAAGCGAACATCGTTAAATTCCTCGTAGAGGAAAAGGTAATACTCGTTTCCGTAGTACATTGGACGAATTACAGCCACATAGCCAACACCCTCGGCTTCTATCTTGGCTGCAATCTCCTTAATAGTAGCGGAAATAGTTTTGCGGCGTTCAGCCTCCGTCATCTCTTTGGTAACTCCTGTTAGAACCTGAGCCGTAACATCCTCCATCCGAACAAGGAAACGAACGGTAAGTCCAGGATTTGGAAGTTCTTCCTGCTTACTCATAGCCCAAAAACCATTCGAAAGGTAATCGTGCTCAACAGAAGAATGTGCTTGAATTCTGGAAAAACCGCAGTGGTGATTTGTAATTATTAAACCTTCAGCAGAAATTAATTCCGCAGTACAACCGCCACCGAACTGTACAATGGCATCCTTAAGACTGGATTGGTTAACACTGTAAATATCATCAGCAGTTAACTTGAAGCCCATTTTTTGCATCTCGTTTATGTTTTTGCCAACAAGCATCGGCAACCACATCCCCTCATCGGCAATGCTGTTAAAAGCAACAAATACCGAAAGCAGAATAGTTATTGCAATTTTTCTCATCATATATGTTATTGATTATTATTTATAAAGTTGAGTAACTCATTATGCAACTTCTGAACAGGCAACCCCATTACATTAAAGTACGAACCCTCAATGCGCTCAATGGCAACATATCCAATCCACTCCTGTATTCCATAGGCTCCCGCTTTATCGTAGGGTTTATAACGTTCAATATAGTACTCTATTTCCTCATCTGTTAATTGTCTAAAATAAACATCGGTAAAGGAACTAAAGCAAGTTGATTTTGAACTAGTAGATATGCAAACACCAGTGATTACAGTATGTTTGTTACCCGATAATTGCTTTAGAATACTAACAGCATCGGCATAATCCAACGGTTTTCCGAGAACATTTCCATCGCATATCACAACTGTATCGCAAGTAATGAGAACTGTATCGGCACTTAAACGGTCAGTGAAGAACGATGCTTTATGCTTAGCCAAGTAAACTGGGACTTCCACAACGGGTAAATCATCAGGATATGATTCATCCTCGTGATTGGTTGACCAAATCTCAAAATCAACATCAAGCCCCTTTAGCAATTGCTGCCTACGTGGTGAGTTAGATGCAAGAATTAACCTTTTACCTTTTATTATATTGTGTAATAACATCAACTTAAAGTATCAACCAACGAAAAACAAAAGTATAGAGCAATCCAAATAGCATTATGAACTTATTCAGTCGACTTGCTTTATGGTAATCGGCTTTATTTTGTGCCAAAAGCAACATCATAAAAAGCACGAATATTGGTAGCAATATAAAAACAATAAGATATATAAAGGTGTAGTAATCGAATTTGCCCGAGGATAAAAACCTCATATAGCCAGCAAATAGGAAAATCAACACAATAAGAGTTACCATTAAAAGCGATGATGCAATAATTTTTGATGCCTTTATTCCAAAATGCACAGGAATAGTATTGCGACCATAAACTGTATCACCCTCAAAATCCTCAATATCCTTTATTATTTCGCGGACAAATGTTAGCAAAAATGCAAATAAAGCATAACCTCCAACCCAGTACACCATTACATATAGTTTGAGCTGATAAATGGCAATAACCTCCCAGTATGTTTCAAATAATGGGTACTCGAAAATCAACGGAATTAAAGGAACAATCCCTGTAAGCGTAGCAACAACAAGATTTCCAATGATTAGCTGACGCTTATAGGTGGTTGAGTAAAACCAAAGCACTCCTGTAGCTAGAACAAAAAGCAACGAAAAAATTGGTCGGCCAATTTTAATGGCAACAAGCAATCCCAGGAAAATTCCCAATGCGCTTAACACCATGTGAATAGCAATGGCCATTCGGCGACTAACCGATTTACCAACCACAACAGTTTGCGGACGGTTGACCAAATCGGTACGGGTATCGAAATAATCGTTAATCACATAACCTGCAGCAGTAATACAGACTGTGGCCAGCACCAACATTGCAAAAGACAATAGCCCCAACTGCAACTCAAAGCCAAAACTATGCAGAATTGGCTCCATAATAAAATACCGAACAAGAACCATTGTTGCTACTACTATCAGCAAATTCTTGTACCTTACCAATCGAAGTATTTCCATAACCAATTTGGGTTAACTACTGTAAACCGTTAGACGATGGTCCCCACTTTCCGTTTAATCGGAGTACCTGCTCAATTACATCGCGCACACAACCCTTGCCTCCTGCATAGGACGAAATGTAGGCTGAAATCTGCTTAATTTCAGGCGCAGCATCGAGCGGACAGGTTGGAATTCCAACTTTTTGCAACACCTCATAGTCGGGCAAATCGTCGCCCATATATAGAATCTGCGATAGTTCAATTCCGTACTTGAACCTAAAATCTTCTATGGCGTCAACCTTATCGGTTGCACCTAAATATATATCGGTAACACCTAAGCCTTTAAAACGTTGTCGAACGGCTTCGGACTTTCCACCAGAAATAATAGCAATAGGGAATCCACGCTCAACCGCAACGTGTACGGCGTAGCCGTCGCGGGTGTTGGATGTGCGGAGCAATTCGCCTGAAGGGTGAAGGATTACCGTACCATCGGTAAAAACACCGTCGACATCGAATACAAAGGCCTTTACATCGGCGAGTAGTTCTTTAAAGTTCTTTTTCATTTAGAAATCGATTATTGCTTACCCAGTTTTTGAATGCTCAAAGATAATTCATTGTATATTCTTTGCAATTGCTCATCAAAATTGCCCAGTAACTCTGAATGCTTCTTCATTGTTGAAATATCGTTACGAATGGCAGGACCCGTTTGAACGTCCTTTGGATTTGAAGTAAATGCTTTTACAACTGTTTCCTCCACTAAAGGTTGTAAAACCTTAAAATCGATACCATTCTCGTTGGCTAAACGGTATGTCAAAGCCAAAATATGATTGGTAAAATTGCTTGCAAAAACTCCGCTTAAATGGAGTAATAATCGTTTTTCGGAGTTCAAATAGTTTACATTATGGCTTAGTTCATTGCCAATAGAGGTAAGAAAATTTAAAATATCATCGGAACCTGCTTCAACAAAGATTGGGACATTGCTTAATTCGACAATTCGGCTTCGCGAAAAGGTTTGGAAAGGATAAAAAACACCAATACCTCTCGATTTCAACTTTGACAAAACGGATAACGGTGTACTTCCGCTAGTATGAACCACAACGCCGTTCACACTAGGAATTAAATCAACAATTTCAGAAATAGAAGAGTCGGGAACAGCGATAATATAAAGGTCTGCAGAATATTCAATCTCCGATAACCTATTTATTGCATTTGAATTATACAAATCTGCCAATGCAGAAGCGCTATTTATGGTTCTGGAGTAGACCTGAGCAATACACCAACCAGCATTACTAAAAGCGTAAGCCAGTGATGTTGAAACATTTCCTGCTCCTATGAAAACAACTTTTCTCACGAGATAGAAATCTGATTACTCGCATAAAGTTAGTGCTTTAATTCGAAGTAAAAAAAGACATCCGGAACCACTTGTGAAGTCCCGGATGCCAACCCTCTAACCTATGTAAACCTAAACCAAAACCTAATTTCTTGCACTATATACGCTTATAAGCATTGAGCATAATTCATACTTTTCTTCCTGCACATACTGCTCTATCAAATTTGTAGGCATATTAATGCTGTTATACTTATAATCGTTTAAATCAAAATCTATACCATTATTAACCTGCCCAGATTCCTCAACATTGCTATCAACCTGATTGGAACTTATACTGCTGCTCTTCAAAAAATCATTACCTGTTGAAAGTAGAAATCGCTCTGTGGCCTCATCAATCCAAAATCCGCTACTTTCCTCAATTTTAAGCAATGTTGACTGATTCATATTCCTTAAGAACGAACGTAACCTAAGTTGAATCATAATATACTCACGGTTCTCAACCTGTAAACGCTTGTTCGACTCAACTAGTTCAGCAACACGCTCTGCACCTTTTAGTAAAAGAGAATCGGAAATTATATAGTTAATTTTCTTTTGATTATCGATTATAACCTTAGTGTTTTGAGCAATTCTCTCGCCCAACTCAACTAGTAATGTATTGAACAACTCACTCATTGATAATCAAATTATTCTATTATTAAATTTACAACTTTAACAGTACAAAAGTCAAATTTGTTTCGCAAGTTTTGATTAACTAATCGTTAAAGTTGATTAAACAATATTAAAAGATTGTTAAAGGATATGTTGTTGATTATCTTTTTATTAATAATATATGGCAGTACGAATGTTTTTCGGAATTTCTTAAAAATAAGTCTAGAACTATACTTTATTCTAACCTTGCAGTTAAGTTTTTTGATGAGTGTTTATGGTAATTAGTCAATTTGATTTAGATTTGTACGCTCGTTTTAAACTATAAAATGCTAGGTGGAAAGCATTTAACTTATTGATACATTAGTACATAGAATTAGTGAAGAAAAATAAATTTCGCTCACTAAGAACTTTGTGTATTTTTGTAGTTATTTTATTTTCCAAAATAGCATTTAAGTGCTTATTTTTTAGATAGATACAGAAAAAATATGTTTAACTAAATTAATATTTTGACGGATGAAAATTCTTGTTTGTATCAGCAACGTACCGGATACCACCACCAAGGTGAAATTTGTTGATGGTAACACCAAGTTGGATGTAAACGGTATTCAGTGGGTTATAAATCCTTGGGACGAACTTTCGCTTACCAGAGCTTTAGAATTGAAGGATGACGCTAGCACTGGTGTAAAATCAGTTACAGTTGCTCACGTTGGCTTGGCAACATCTGAACCTACAATCAGAAAAGCGCTTGCTATTGGTGCCGATGAGGCCATTAGAGTTAATGCCGACCCAACCGACGCTTACAATGTTGCTGCTCAACTTGCTGAGGTTGTTAAAAAGGAACAATTCGATATTATTATGTGCGGTATTGAATCGAGCGATTTCAACAGTTCTGCTGTTGGAAGCATGGTTGCAGAATTCCTAGGCATGCCTTCGGTTTCTGCTGTTTCGAATCTCAAAATTGAGAATGGTACTGCAGTTATTACCCGCGAAATTGATGGAGGAAAAGAGATTGTAACAGCTCCTGCACCATTCGTTGCAATTGTACAAAAAGGTATCGCAAAAGAGCCTAGAATTGCTGCTATGCGTGGCATTATGATGGCTCGCACAAAAGTTATCAAACTTTATGAGCCAGTTGCTATTGACGCATTAACCGAAACTGCTAAGTTCGAAATGCCTGCAGCAAGAGCGGCCTGCAAGTTTGTTGATGCTGAAAATCCAAAGCAGCTAATTGAACTGCTACAGGCAGAAACCAAATTAATCTAAGTTGAACCCTATTAATTCCGAAATAATATGTCAGTACTAGTATATACCGAAAACTGGGACGGAAAATTTAAGAAATCATCATTCGAGTTGGTATCTTACGCTAGTAAGATAGCCGAAATGATGGGAACCAGCGCTGTGGCTGTTTCAATTGGTAATGTTGACGAGGCAGAACTAAAACAACTTGGAAACTACGGCGCACAAAAAGTTATCAGCGTAAATCAGGATAACCTTAAAACATTAGATAGTCAGGCATACACAAGTGCTATTGCAAGTGTTGCTGAGAAAATTGGTGCAAAAGTTATTGTTGTTGCTAACAACAACTCAGGTAAATCTATCGCTCCTCGCCTATCAGTTCGACTAAAAGCAGCTATGGGCGCAGGTGTTAGCAAACTACCTATCAGCACTAGCCCTTTCACTGTTTATAAAAGAGCATTCTCGGGTGGTGCATACGCTGATGTGGTTCTAAAAACCGATGTTAAAATCATCACTCTAGCACAAAACTCTTTCGACATTATTGAAACTGCAAACAATGCAACTATCGAGAAGATGGACGTTAGCGTTGATGCTCCAAAAACTCAAGTTAAAGAGGTTCAAAAACAATCAGGTAAACTACTCCTTACTGATGCTGAAATTGTAGTATCAGGTGGTCGTGGTATGAAATCGGCAGACAATTGGGCTCCAATTGTAGAGTTGGCCGATTTACTTGGCGGTGCAACTGCTTGTTCTCGTCCAGTATCGGACGAAGGATGGCGTCCTCACGATGAGCATACTGGTCAAACCGGTAAAATCATCGCCCCAAACCTATACTTCGCAGTAGGTATTTCGGGTGCTACACAGCACATTGCTGGTGTTAGTTCATCAAAATATATTGTTGCAATTAATAACGACAAGAGCGCTCCTATTTTTGAAGTTGCTCAGTACGGTATTGTTGGCGATGCGCAAAAAGTGCTTCCTCAACTTGTTGCAGCAGTAAAGGAAATCAAAGGAAAATAATTGTATTCTATTGTCATTCTGAGCGTAGCGATGAATCCTAATTCATTGTTTTGTTCGGAATGACAATTATTTTTTAGGTAAAAGTTTTAAAACCAACTTTTTACTAACCAAAACAAACAAACTATGACCAAACAAATTGTTTTTGCTATTGCACTGCTATTAACATTCGCTGTTTTTGGCTACACTATAGCAAGAATTATCAAATTTTTCTCGCTTACCAAAAAGGGATTTCCAGTAAAAGACCTCGGTAAGCGATTTATGATTATGACCGAGGTTGCTCTTGGTCAAACTAAAATTTTCCGTCGTCCAGTTCTTGGCTTCCTTCACGCAGTTGTATTCTGGGGATTTTGCGTAATTATTTTCGGAAGTATCGAAATGGTTATCGATGGTTTATTCGGAATAGAGAAATCGCTTAGTTTCCTAGGCTGGTTCTACGATTTCCTAATGGCAACTGGCGATATTTTTGCATTCCTTATTGCCATTGCAATTATTGTATTCCTATTCCGCAGGGTATTCCTTCACGTAAAACGTTTCGAAGGAATTGAAATGAAAAAGATATCGCACATCGATGCAAACGTAGCATTAACAATTATTTTAGTTCTTATGCTATCGTTGCTAGGAATGAACGCTGCCTACGTTGGTCATACAATGGCTATTGGAGGAGAACTTCATGGTGCTTATCCAGTCAGCAATTATCTTGCAGCGATATTTTCCGGAATGTCAGCAGAATCAATGCTTGTACAATACGAAATCTACTGGTGGATGCACATCCTTTTGATTTTTGTATTTGCCAATATGCTACCCTACTCCAAACACTTCCACGTGTTTATGTCGGTTCCTAACGTATTCCTTTCCAGACTGGAACCACTTGGCAAACTTACCAATATGGACAATGTAACCCGCGAGGTTAAACTAATGATGGACCCCAACGCAGCCTTTGCTGCTCCTGCTACCGATGCTCCTATTGAGCGCTTCGGTGTGAAGGATGCTGAGGATGCTACATGGAAAAATTACTTCGACTCGCTGGCTTGTACAGAGTGCGGACGTTGTACATCGGTTTGTCCAGCAAATACAACTGGGAAAAAATTATCGCCACGTAAAATTATGATGGATTTACGTGCCCGTATGAAGGAAAAAGGACCTCAACTGCTAAAGAATAAAGATTTCAACGATAGTAAATCGTTGGTACGTGATTATATCTCAGAGGAGGAACTTTGGGCTTGCACAACCTGTAATGCCTGCGCAAAGGAATGTCCTATCAATATAAATCAACCATCCTTGATTGTTGATATGCGTCGTTACCTAGTTATGGAAGAAGGTTCTGCTCCAGGGGAAATTAAAGCGATGTTCAACAATATTGAGAACAACGGTGCTCCTTGGCAGTATTCGCCAGAAGATAGACTTTTATGGACAAAGGATTTGGAAATCAACGTTCATTAGGCTGTTAGGCTATAGACTATTAGACTGTAGGAATAAAAACAAATGCAGCTTACGAACAACAATCAACGAACAACGAACAACGAATATGGAAACACGTAAAATAGAAGTCCCTGTAATGGCCGATTTATTTGCCCGTGGCGAGAAACCTGAGTACTTATTTTGGGTTGGTTGTGCAGGTGCTTACGACGACCGTTACAAGAAAGTAACACGTGCTTTTGCAAAAATACTTAGCTACCTAAATGTTAGTTATGCAGTGCTTGGTAAGGAGGAAACCTGTACTGGCGACCCAGCTCGCCGCGCAGGTAACGAAATGCTTTACCAAATGCAAGCGCTACAAAATATTGAACTTTTCAAGGCATACGAGATTACTAAAATCATCACCATTTGCCCCCACTGCTTCAATATTTTCAAAAATGAGTATCCAGATTTAGGTGGAAACTACGAGGTTATCAGCTACGTTGAACTGCTCGATAAATTCATCAAAGAAGGAAAACTCAAAGTAAACTCCGATACTTTCAAAAACTCACGCATTACCTACCACGACCCTTGCTACTTAGGTCGTGCCAACGATATGTACGATGAACCACGACGAGTGATTAAATCTGTATCTGGCGATGTGGTTGAGATGGAACGTAACAAGAGCTTCGCTCTATGCTGCGGTGCTGGTGGTGCTCAAATGTTTAAGGAGGCCGAAAAAGGCGATAAGGAAGTATTCCTTGAGCGTATGGAGGATGTACTAAAGGTAAATCCTGATATCATTGCAACTGCTTGTCCTTTCTGTATGACAATGATGACCGATGGTATCAAGTACAAGAATCAGGAGGAGAAGATGAAGAACTACGATATTGCTGAGCTTATCGTAATGTCACTTGGATTATAACAAAACAAAATAACCTTACAGACTAATGGAAAAAGTAAACCTTAAAAGTGGAGAGTTCCTAGTGAAGGATATTGATGCTAACAGCATTTTTATTCCTGAGGAATTCAATGAAGAGCAACGAATGATTGCTCAAACCTGTAGAGATTTTCTAGAGGCTGAAGTTTACCCAAACTTGGATAAAACCGAAAAAGGCGACAGAACTTTAATGAA
This sequence comes from Bacteroidota bacterium, assembly GCA_023406715.1. Lineage (GTDB taxonomy): Bacteria > Bacteroidota > Bacteroidia > Bacteroidales > Tenuifilaceae > SB25. Next base: position 12,277 of record JAEXVC010000225.1, read on the forward strand.
AAGCATTCTGCACAAAGCTGGCGAACTTGGTATGCTAGGAATTGCAATTCCTGAGCAGTACAACGGATTTGGTCAGGATTTCAAAACCCAAATGCTAGTTGCAGAAACAACTGGTGCAGGATACTCATTTTCCGTTGCTTACATGTGCCACTGCGGTATTGGAACAATGCCAATTATGTACTACGGAAACGAGGAGCAACGTCAAAAATATGTTACACGCCTTGCAACTGGCGAGTTAATTGGTGCTTACTGCTTAACCGAGCCAGGTGCTGGTAGCGATGCTAACTCTGGTAAAACCCAAGCTAAACTTAGCGAGGATGGTAAGCATTATATACTTAACGGACAAAAAATGTGGATTACCAACGGTGGTTTCTGCGACACTCAGGTAGTTTTCGCTAAAATTGATAACGACCGTATTTTAAGTGCTTTCATTGTTGAAAGTAACTGGCCAGGCGTTGTAGTTGGTCCTGATGAGCATAAAATGGGTATCAAAGGTTCATCAACTACTCAAATCTACTACAACGACGTAAAAGTACCAGTTGAGAATATGATTGGTGGTCGTGGCGAAGGTTTCCGTATTGCCCTAAGTATCCTACACATGGGTCGTATGAAACTTGGTGCTAACGTAATTGGTGCTGCAAAGCAAACCATTACTGATGCAGTACGTTACGCTAACGAGCGCAAGCAATTCGGAACTCAAATTGCAAATTTTGGCGCAATTAAGCACAAGCTTGGCCAAATGGCAATCAAAGCTTTTGCTCACGAATCGGCAATTTACCGTGTAAGTAAAGATGTTGATATTCTACTCGACCAGTATAAGGCAGAAGGTTGCGACTATGGCCGCGCTGCTATCGATGCAATCAGCCACTACGCTGTAGAGGATGCAGTTCTAAAAGTTTGGGGCTCTGAGATGTTGGATTACGTAGTTGACGAGGGCGTTCAAATTCACGGAGGTATGGGTTACTCTGCCGAAATGAACATTGACAAAGGCTACCGCGATTCACGTATTAACCGTATTTTTGAAGGAACCAACGAAATTAACCGCCTACTTGTTGTAGAAAGCGCTACAAAGCGTGCTTTAAAAGGTGAATATGACCTATTTGGCCCAGCAGAAGAACTTTACAACAATATGGGTTCAATTACCGATAGCGCAAAAGCAGGTGAAAACTTCTATGAAGAAAAACTTCGTTACATAAAGAACTTCAAGAAAGCGGTTATGCTTGCAGTTTACAGCACCAACAAGGCTCTAGGTAAGAAATTTATGAACGAGCAGGAAGTTGTAAACAACCTATCGAATATGATTATGGAGCTTTACATTGCAGAATCGTTGGCATTGAGAGTAAAAAAACTTGAAGGATTAAAGGGTGTTAACCAAATTCATCAAGATATGCTTAACGTATTCATTTACGATGCAGCAAATATTATCCGTAAGAATGCTAAAGATGCAATCTACTCAAGCATTGAGGGCGAAGAGGCAGAGAAATTAAACAAAGCCATTATGACTTTAACCCACGTTAATGGTGTTAACACAAAAGATGCTCGCCGCAGAATTGCCGATAAGATTATTGAGAATAATGAGTATAAGTTCTAATAAAACTTCAGAATAAAACTCTAATTATTAGAAGATATATGAAAAGATACGGTTTTTGCCGTATCTTTTTTATTTTTAGAATATCGACAAGCAAAAACTCATATTTTTACAATCGAATTTAAGAGTCATTAAAAGTCATTACGATGATTACATTTATTGTATCTATTGCCGCTTTAATTCTTGGCTATTTTACCTACGGATTATTTGTAGAACGCATTTTTGGGGCTGATTCAAGTAAGCAAACTCCTGCATACACAATGCAGGATGGAATTGATTACATCCCAATGCCCTGGTGGAAAGCATTCCTAATCCAATTTTTGAATATTGCAGGTTTAGGGCCAATTGTTGGCGCAGTTCTCGGCGCAGCTTACGGTCCTGTAGCATTTCTCTGGATTGTTGTAGGGAATATCCTTGCAGGTGCTGTTCACGATTACTTTTCAGGTATGATTTCAATACGAATGGGAGGACTGAGCATCCCTGAAATTATTGGAAAATACCTAGGGTTAAACGTCAAGCAGTTTATGCGTGGATTCACCCTCCTACTAATGATTTTGGTTGGAGCCGCATTTATATCGGGTCCAGCGGCATTGCTTGCAGCACTAACTCCCGAAGCGCTTACCAAGAACTTTTGGGTTTGGATAATTCTAACCTACTATGTGCTGGCAACCCTCCTTCCTATCGATAAAATTATTGGTCGTATTTATCCAGTTTTTGGCCTAGCTTTACTAATAATGGCTGTAGGTATTGGCGGTGCAATTTTCTGGGGCGGATATGCTTTCGACATTCCTGAACTTACGCTCGGTAACTTCGAAAATATGAAAAGCAATGCCGATGCTTTTCCTCTATTCCCAATGCTATTTGTAACAATATCGTGCGGGGCAATTAGCGGTTTCCACGCAACCCAAAGCCCAATGATGGCACGTTGCCTAAAGAACGAAAAACTTGGCCGACGAGTTTTCTACGGGGCAATGGTTACTGAGGGAATTATTGCGTTGATTTGGGCTGCCATTGGAATGAGTTTTTACGGTGGAGTTCACGGTCTAAACGATGCCATTGCAGGGTACAAAGGCGAAGCGACAATAATAGTTAAGGAGATATCCAACACAACGCTTGGTTACGTGGGTGGAATTTTGGCAATACTTGGAGTGGTTGCAGCCCCAATTACAACTGGCGATACTGCATTCCGCAGTGCTCGTTTAATTGTTGCCGATTTCCTTAAAATAGCCCAAAAAAAACTATCGAACCGGATTTGGGTTAGCCTACCATTATTCATTATCGGCTTTACACTAACACAGGTAAAATTCGACATTATATGGCGATATATGTTCTGGAGCAACCAAGTACTGGCAATGGTTGTACTTTGGGCTATAACAGTCTATTTGACCACAGAAAAGAAACTCTACATAATAACATTGATTCCTGCTCTGTTTATGACAGCCGTAACAATTAACTATATTATGATTGCCCCTGAAGGATTTAAACTCCCACACGTAGTTGGCTACATTTTTGGCGGGTTGTCGGTTATTGCAGGAATTTTGGGGTTTTGGTTATTTCTTAAAAAACAGAAAGTTTAAAATTATTATAATCTGAACCTGCCGGTAGGCAGGCTAAGGCAGAAATCTTTTCACTCTCGACTCTACAAAAAACTCAAGAAGCCCTCATCGAGGGCTTTTTAGTATATTATAACTTGTGTTTACAGAGGGAATATGGATATTGCCGCACCACCTCCAGGTGCAAGTTTAAGTTGCAACTCAGAGTTACTATCAACCTCCAACTTTTTAATCTCATAAGCAGTTGGATTATCGTTCCAATGAGCATTTGGAGCATCAACGTACATTGTTGCTTGGTATTTCTTTCCTTTTTCAAGGAAATCTAACCTAACTGTTAAATCACGAGCATTCTCGTCGGTAACTGAACCAATAAACCACTTGTCAGTTCCTCGCTCCTGACGGGCAACTGTAATGTAATCGCCAACCTCGCCATTTAGCACCTTTGTTTGCTCCCAATCCACTGCAACATCACGTATAAATTGGAATGCAGGATGTCCCTCATAGTTCTCAGGTAAATCAGCAGCCATTTGTATTGGACTGTATATAACCCCATACAGGGCCAATTGCTGAGCAAGCGTATTGTTAACCTGATTATTGGGTTTATACGGCTTTAGCTTGATGTTAAATATTCCGGGAGTGTAGTCCATTGGTCCAGCCAACAAACAGGTGTAAGGAATAATGGTTAAATGCCCAGCAGGATTTCCTCCATCGGTTGACCATGCGTTAAATTCCTGTCCCCGAAAACCTTCCTGCGAAATAAAGTTTGGATATGTCCTCCGCTCTCCTGTCGCCATAAATGGCTCGTGAACATTCACAGCAACCTTATACTTTGCAGCAGTTTCCAATACTCTGCGGTAATGGTTTACCATCCACTGTCCATGATGGTATTCGCCTTTAGGAATTATTTTGCCAACATAACCTGTCTTTACAGTATGCAAACCCAGACTACTCATCAATGCAAATGCGGTATCCAATTGCTGGTCGTAAGTAGTAACTGCAGATGATGTTTCGTGATGCATTATTAGGTCAACACCTTTTTTTCGTCCATACTCAACCACCTCCTTAAGATTATAATCCTTGTAAGGGGTAACAAAATCGAAAACTCCCTCGCGGTCTTCAAAACCAATCCAGTGCTCCCAACCTGTATTCCAACCCTCAACCAAGATTGCTCCAATACCATTCTTTGCTGCAAAATCGATATAGCGTTTTGCATTGGCTGTAGTGGAGCCATGTTTACCGCTTGCCATATCCCACGATGCTTTCCCCAAGTGCATCTCCCACCATATTCCAACATACTTTGTGGGCTTAAACCACGATACATCGCCAATTTTGTTGGGCACATTAAGATTCAGAATTAACTTCGACTCTATTAAATCGCCCGCCTTTTCTCCTATCTGAATTGTTCGCCAAGGCGAATTGAATGGAGTTTTTGTTACAACCTTAATTCCAGAATCGTTCCCAACCAGTTCGCTCTGCATCGCGAAATTAATAGTATCAACCTTTAAGGTTATTCCAGCATAGTTCTCCACTGCGGCCTCGTGAAAACTGAGGTAAATACCATCATCGGTTTTCATCGTTACGGGTGTATTTACTGCATTTTCGGGAATATAAGTTTGAGCCAACTCGTTCTTGCTCTTGCTATTTACCGCATCAATCTTACTGAAACGTGTAGTTTTATATAAATGCTCGTAAATATCCCAATCGCCAGGTTGCCACCAGCACATATGGTCACCTGTGAGATTGTACTGAGTGTTCTCATCAACTATAACAACATCCTTAATATTTTCCTGCTCAGGGAAATCGTACCGAAAACCTACACCATCATCAAAAACTCTAAAAACAATTGCAAATCGGCGTTTTAAGTTTTTGTTTTCACTCAAAAATACTTTTAACTCATTGTAATGACTGGTGACATATCGCTGTTCGCCCCATGGCATCTCCCAACGCTCATTAAACTCGCGAGTTTGAATACTATCAACCCTCATCCCTTTGCCAAGCGATTCCATATCCTTAAAATCAAACCCAAGTGTCGATGGTTTGACAATTGGCTTATCGTTAAAATAAACACTATACGAGGGCTGTTTTTCGCCAGTCAAGGCAAAGTTCAACTTCACCTTGTTTGATGGAGAAATAATGGTGTATTCTTTATTTGAACAGGATATTAATCCTACAACCAAACCGAGAAAAAAGATTGATTTTGTTTTCATTGCAATCAAATGTTATATAATGAAAAAGGAATGTTGATTTCTGATTTTAGAAGTTTTCGTTCATAATTCAAAAATCGACATTCCCTGCTAAATTCTCAGTTTTAGGCAACCCCGCCTTTACCTCCAAAATTCATTGGGAATGGAGGCATTCCTTCGGTTCCTTCTGGCAACTTAATTGTTCCCATATTGGACTCAAACTTTGCAATATTATCCTGCAAAGCCAAAAGCAAGCGTTTTGCATGGTCGGGCGTAAGTATTATTCTGCTTTTAACCTGAGCCTTGGGGATACCTGGCATTACACGTACAAAATCGATTATAAACTCCGATGATGAGTGTGTTATTACAGCAAGATTCGAGTAAACTCCCTGTGCAACCTCATCGCTTATCTCAATATTAATTGGGTTCATTTTATTATCGCTCATAGCAAAAGTATTTTAAAGGATTAATGATGCTAAATTAAAGAAAATAACTGGAAAATATACTTTTCGAAGTTATTAGGCTGAAGCATTAAAAAAAAAAAGAGTTGACCCTTAGGTCAACTCTTCTCTATTATCAATTGTTTCGATTAATCTTCAATAGCAACTGAACTTTTTGATTTTTCAATCAAATCGTGGTCGTCCTTGGAGTAAACCACCAATCTGTCGAACTCACGAAGACCAGTACCAGCAGGAATTAGGTGACCACAAATTACGTTCTCCTTCAAACCTTCCAAGGTATCAACCTTACCGAAGATTGCAGCCTCGTTAAGTACCTTAGTAGTTTCTTGGAACGATGCAGCCGACATAAAGCTGTTTGTCTGAAGTGCTGCTCTTGTGATACCCTGAAGTACCTGACTCGATGTTGCGGGAACCGCATCGCGAGCTTGGATTAACTGCAAGTCTTTACGCTTAAGTTTAGAGTTCTCATCGCGAAGTGCTCTGGCAGTGATAATCTGACCTGGACGGAATCCCTCCGCATCGCCTGCATCCATCACAACCTTCTTATCAAAGATGTAATCGTTCTCCTCAATGAACTCCCACTTATCAACGATTTGTTTTTCAAGGAAGCGTGTATCGCCTGGGTCGTCAATCTCAACTTTACGCATCATCTGGCGAACAATCACCTCAAAATGCTTATCGTTGATTTTCACACCCTGTAAGCGGTAAACTTCCTGAACCTCGTTAACAATATATTCCTGAACCTTCGTAGGACCTTTAATTGCAAGAATATCGCTTGGAGTAATAGCACCGTCCGATAGAGGAATACCTGCCTTAACGTAGTCGTTCTCCTGAACAAGAATTTGTTTGGATAGTGGAACTAAGTACTTTTTAACTTCACCGGTTTTTGAAGTAACGTTAATTTCACGGTTACCACGTTTAATCTTAGCAAATGTAACTTCTCCATCAATCTCTGATACAACTGCTGGGTTCGAAGGGTTACGTGCCTCGAACAACTCAGTTACACGTGGAAGACCACCGGTGATATCGCCCGATTTACCCATTGCACGTGGAATCTTAACCAAAATCTCACCTGCAAGCACTGAAACACCCTCATCAACCACAATGTGCGATGAAACTGGGATGTTGTAAAGACGAATAACTTCGCCTTTCTCATCAGTAACCTTAATTGCAGGGTTCTTGGTTTTATCACGTGAATCGATAATAACCTTCTCACGGTATCCTGTTTGCTCATCGGACTCCTCACGGAATGTAACATCCTTGATTAGAGAGTCAAATGCAACTTTACCAGCAACCTCAGAGATGATAACTGCATTCCATGGATCCCACTCGCAAATAAGTTGTCCTTTTTTAACAGTATCATCGTTGTTGATATACAACTTAGAACCGTAAGGAATGGTATGTGTAGATAGAGTGATACCAGTATTTAGGTCTACAATACGCATCTCGGCCAAACGACCAATTACGATATTGAATTTATTTCCTTCCTCATCCTCACGAGCTACAGTCTTCAACTCCTCAATCTCTGCTCTACCGTCGAAACGTGCAACAATCTTAGAATCGGAAATGATGTTCGATGCTGTACCCCCAACGTGGAATGTACGGAGTGTAAGCTGTGTACCTGGCTCACCGATACTTTGTGCAGCAATAACACCAACAGCCTCTCCCCTCTGAACCATACGACCAGTTGCAAGGTTACGTCCGTAACATTTACCGCAAACACCCTTACGTGACTCGCAGGTTAATACTGAACGAATTTCAACTTGCTCAATTGGTGAATCTTCAATATCGCGTGCAATTTCCTCGGTAACCTCTTCCCCGGCCGCAACAATTAGTTTACCTGTTAATGGATGGTATACATCATGAACAGTAGTGCGACCAAGTATTCTTTCGTAAAGAGTTTCTACTACTTCCTCATTCTTCTTGATAGCAGTAGCAACCAAGCCACGAAGCGTTCCGCAATCAGGCTCAGTAATAATAACATCCTGCGATACGTCAACCAAACGACGGGTCAGGTAACCTGCGTCAGCGGTTTTAAGAGCGGTATCAGCAAGACCCTTACGAGCACCGTGGGTTGAAATAAAGTACTCAAGAACCGATAGACCCTCCTTGAAGTTGGAAAGAATTGGGTTCTCGATAATCTCATTTCCTGTAGCGCCTGATTTCTGAGGTTTAGCCATAAGACCACGCATACCGCAAAGCTGACGAATTTGCTCCTTGGAACCACGAGCACCAGAGTCAAGCATCATATAAATTGAGTTGAAACCTTGGTTATCGCCCGATAGATTCTTAAGCAATGTAAGAGTTAACTTTGCATTAGTATGTGTCCAAATGTCAATAATTTGGTTATAACGTTCGTTATTTGTAATAAGACCCATGTTGTAGTTTGACATAACCTCGTCAACCTGCTCGTAACCTTCCTCTACAAGCGAAGCCTTTTCTTCAGGAATAACAACATCGTTGAGGTTGAACGACAAACCACCCTTGAACGCCATATAGTATCCTAAATCCTTAATATCATCTAGGAATTGTGCTGTACGAGATGTACCTGTTTTCTTCAAAGTAGTACCGATAATATCACGAAGCGACTTTTTGGTCAATACCTCGTTAATATACCCCATTTCCGTAGGAACGTACTGGTTGAATATAACACGGCCAACAGTTGTTTCCTTTAGTGGGTGAGTTACATTACCCTCAGCATCGGTTAAAGTTAAACGAACCTTAATGATAGCATGTAGGTCAACAGCTTTCTCGTTGAATGCAATAATAACTTCCTCTGGTGAATAGAAAATTAATCCTTCACCTTTAGCGCCCTTCCGTTGTTTTGTGATATAGTACAAGCCTAACACCATGTCCTGAGAAGGAACTGTAATAGGAGCACCATTGGCAGGGTTAAGAATGTTGTGCGAACCTAGCATCAATATTTGCGCCTCGAGTACAGCCTCATTGCTCAAAGGCAAGTGAACCGCCATTTGGTCACCGTCGAAGTCGGCGTTGAACGCTGTACAGGAAAGTGGATGCAACTGAATAGCCTTACCCTCAATAAGTTTAGGCTGGCAAGCCTGAATACCCAATCGGTGCAAGGTAGGAGCACGGTTCAGCATAACAGGATGTCCTTTAAGAACGTTTTCGAGGATATCCCAAACCACAGGATCCTTACGATCAACAATTTTTTTAGCTGATTTAACGGTCTTAACAATACCTCTTTCTATTAATTTACGGATAACAAATGGCTTGTATAGCTCTGCAGCCATATCCTTTGGTAATCCGCACTCATGCATTTTTAATTCAGGACCAACAACAATTACCGAACGTGCAGAGTAGTCAACACGTTTACCAAGTAAGTTCTGACGGAAACGTCCTTGCTTACCTTTCAAACTGTCGCTAAGAGATTTAAGCGGACGGTTTGCATCGGTTTTAACTGCGTTAGATTTACGTGAGTTATCGAATAACGAGTCAACGGCTTCCTGAAGCATACGTTTCTCGTTACGAAGAATAACCTCAGGAGCCTTAATCTCAATAAGTCTCTTTAAACGGTTATTTCTGATGATAACTCTGCGGTACAAATCGTTCAAGTCTGAAGTAGCAAATCTACCACCATCCAATGGAACTAAAGGACGTAATTCTGGTGGAATTACAGGTATAACCTTTAGAATCATCCATTCTGGTTTGTTAATCTGCTTGGACTCACGGAAAGCCTCTACTACATGTATACGTTTTAGAGCTTCGCTCTTGCGCTGCTGAGAGGTTTCAGTACTAGCTTTATGGCGTAAATCGTACGACATTTCATCCAAGTCAATTCTTGAAAGAAGAGTGTTAAGAGCCTCAGCACCCATTCCTGCAATAAACTTATTTGGATCGCTATCGTCAAGGTATTGATTCTCCTTTGGTAGAGTATCCAAAATATCAAGATATTCCTCTTCTGTTAAGAAATCGAGATACTTAATACCATCGGCAGCTTTAATACCTGCATTGATAACCACGTAACGCTCATAGTAAATAATTGCATCCAGTTTTTTGGATGGCAATCCTAATAAATAGCCAATTTTGTTAGGTAACGATCTGAAGTACCATATATGAGCAACTGGTACAACAAGATTAATGTGACCCATTCTTTCACGACGGACTTTCTTTTCTGTAACCTCCACACCGCAGCGGTCGCAAACAATACCCTTATAACGAATACGTTTGTACTTACCACAGTGGCACTCGTAATCCTTAACAGGACCGAATATACGCTCACAGAAAAGTCCATCGCGTTCAGGCTTATATGTTCTATAATTGATGGTTTCGGGCTTTAGCACTTCTCCACTTGAACGCTCGAGAATCTCCTCTGGCGATGCAAGTCCGATTGTAATCTTTGAAAAGTTGCTTTTAACCTTATTTTCCCTTCTGAACGACATAGTATGAATATTAAATAGTTAAGCTTTGCGTTTAAAACTGGGAGTTTTACCTCCCAGTATGATATTGCAAAACGTGTTAATCAAGGTTAATGCTTAACCCTAAACCACGCAGTTCGTGTAACAATACATTGAGCGATTCTGGAATGCCTGCTTGAGGCATAGACTCACCCTTAACAATCGATTCGTAAGCTTTTGCTCTACCAACCACATCATCAGACTTGATGGTAAGAATCTCCTGTAGGATATGTGAAGCGCCGAATGCCTCAAGAGCCCAAACCTCCATCTCACCAAAACGCTGACCTCCGAACTGTGCTTTACCACCAAGAGGCTGCTGAGTAATGAGTGAGTATGGTCCAATGGAACGAGCGTGCATCTTATCGTCAACCATATGGCCTAATTTAAGCATGTAAATAACACCAACGGTTGCAGGTTGGTCAAAACGCTCACCTGTTCCACCATCGTAAAGATAGGTTGTGCCATAGTTTGGCAAACCAGCTTTACTAGTATATTCGGTTATCTCTTCGAGTGTAGCACCATCAAAGATTGGAGTACTGAAACGTTCGCCTAACTTCAATCCTGCCCAACCCAGAACAGTTTCATAAATCTGTCCAAGGTTCATACGTGAAGGCACACCAAGAGGGTTAAGAACAATATCAACAGTTGTTCCATCCTCTAAGAATGGCATATCTTCATCACGAACAACTTTAGCAACAATACCCTTATTACCGTGACGACCAGCCATCTTATCACCTACTTTAATCTTACGCTTCTTAGCAATATAAACCTTGGCTAATTGCATAATACCAGCAGGTAGTTCATCCCCAATGGTTACATTGAACTTCTTACGCTTGTATTCAGCATCGAACTCCTTCCACTTAAGAATGTAGTTCTGGATAACTGCTTTAATAAGATCATTCTTCTGTTTATCGGTAGTCCACTTGTTGGGATTAACATTCATATAGTCAATCTCAGCAAGCATCTTCTGGGTAAACTTAACTCCACGTGGTATGATTTCCTGACTCAAGTTATCATAAACACCCTGAGATGTTTTACCATTTACCAAAACAAATAGTTTGTCAACCAATTTGTTTAGCAAATCTGCGGCGTGACGATTGAACTCGTTATCTAATTTCTCAAGAATGGCCTTATCGTTAGTTTTTGACTTTTTGGCTTCTTTCTCGTCCTTAATAGCACGGGAGAAAAGCATTTTATCAACCACAACGCCATATAAAGAAGGAGATGCTTTTAACGACGCATCCTTAACATCACCTGCTTTGTCACCAAAGATAGCGCGAAGAAGTTTTTCCTCTGGAGTTGGATCAGACTCTCCCTTAGGAGTAATCTTACCAATAAGAATATCACCAGGAACAACGTTAGCGCCAATGCGAATCATACCATTCTCGTCGAGGTTTTTAGTCGCCTCTTCGGAAACGTTAGGAATATCGGAAGTTAACTCCTCCATGCCTCTCTTTGTATCGCGAACCTCTAAGATATACTCATCAATGTGAATTGATGTAAACATATCGTCACGCAACAAACGCTCGCTGATAACAATAGCATCCTCAAAGTTATAACCTTTCCAGGGCATAAATGCCACTTTAAGGTTTCTACCTAGCGCTAATTCACCGTTACGAGTTGCATAACCCTCGGTTAGAATTTGGCCTTTCTTAATTTCCTGACCTTTTCTAACAATTGGTTTTAAGGTGATAGATGTATTCTGGTTTGTTTTCTTGAACTTAGGAAGTTTGTAACGCTTTAATTCAGGATCGAAACTAGCAAAGACCTCGTCCTCAGTCCTATTGTAACGAACTATAATTTCCTCAGCATCAACATAATCAATAATACCATCCTCCTCGGCAACAACTTGTACACGGCTATCGCTAACAACAGAAGCCTCAAGGCCTGTTCCAACAATAGGAGCCTCAGGGTTAAGTAGAGGTACAGCCTGGCGCATCATGTTCGATCCCATCAACGCACGGTTTGCATCGTCGTGCTCAAGGAAAGGAATAAGTGATGCTGCAATAGATGCAATTTGGTTTGGAGCAACGTCCATCAAATCCACAGTCTCTTTCTCCGAAAGAGGGAAATCACCCTCATAACGAGCTTTAACCCTTGGATTTACAAACTCGCCATTGTCAGTTAAAATAGCATTTGCCTGAGCAATAATTTTTGCTTCTTCCTCTTCAGCGCTCAAGTAAATAACATCGTCGTTGGTTAATCCAACTTTTCCGTTATCCGATTTACGATAAGGAGTCTCAATGAAACCTAAATCGTTAATACGAGCAAATACGCAAAGCGAAGAAATAAGACCGATGTTTGGTCCTTCAGGAGTTTCAATTGGACATAAACGTCCGTAGTGTGTATAGTGTACGTCGCGAACCTCGAAACCTGCGCGCTCACGAGACAAACCTCCTGGTCCTAATGCTGAAAGACGACGTTTATGAGTCATCTCAGCAAGAGGATTGGTTTGATCCATGAATTGCGAAAGTTGGTTGGTACCAAAGAACGAGTTAATTACCGACGATAGTGTCTTAGAGTTAATAAGATCTATTGGGGTAAATACCTCGTTATCGCGAACGTTCATTCTCTCGCGGATTGTTCTAGCCATACGAGCTAAACCAACACTGAACTGAGCAGCTAACTGCTCACCAACTGTACGAACACGGCGGTTACTTAAGTGGTCAATATCATCCACATCTGCCTTTGAGTTGATTAGTTCAATCAAATACTTGATGATTTCGATGATATCTTCTCTTGTTAGTACCTTGGTATCCGACGCTGTATTTAGATTCAGTTTTTTATTGATACGGTAACGTCCAACCTCACCTAAATCGTAACGTTTATCGGAGAAGAATAATTTCTCGATAACGTCGCGAGCAGTAGCCTCATCTGGTGGTTCAGAGTTACGGAGCTGCCTATAGATATGAACCACAGCCTCTTTTTCAGAGTTACAGGGATCCTTCTGCAGCGTATTATAAATAATGGCAAAATCAGATATGCTCTGGTTCTCTTTGTGAATAAGAATCGACTTAGCACCCGAATCAACAATGGCATCAACGTGTTCATTCTCAATAACGGTTTCACGATCGAGAATAACCTCGTTACGTTCAATGGAAACTACCTCTCCAGTGTCCTCATCAACGAAGTCTTCAACCCATGTTTTTAAAACGCGAGCGGCTAGTCGCTGGCCAACAACTTTCTTAATGTTTACTTTAGAAACTTTAATCTCGTCAGCCAAGTTGAATATTTCAAGAATATTTTTATCGCTTTCGTAACCAATGGCACGCAACAAAGTTGTTACAGGTAACTTCTTCTTACGATCGATATAGGCGTACATCACATTGTTGATGTCGGTAGCAAACTCAATCAACGATCCTTTGAAAGGATTAATACGTGCGGAGTAAAGTTTTGTACCATTAGGATGCACACTCTGACCGAAGAATACGCCTGGTGAACGGTGAAGTTGAGAAACAACCACACGCTCAGCACCATTAATAACAAAAGTTCCCCGTGGAGTCATGTAAGGAATAGTGCCCAAGTAAACATCTTGAACTACAGTATCAAAATCCTCATGCTCAGGGTCGGTACAGTAAAGTTTTAATTTAGCCTTAAGCGGAACGCTAAAGGTCAATCCTCTATCCAAACATTCCTCAATGGAATATCTAGGAGGATCTACATAATAATCGAGGAATTCCAGAACAAAGTTGTTTCTGGTATCGGTAATAGGGAAATTCTCTAAAAATACCTGAAAAAGCCCCTCATGCTTTCTCTCTTCAGGTGTTGTTCCTAACTGAAAGAATTCAACGAAAGACTTTAGTTGAATCTCCAAGAAGTCAGGATAATCAAAACGACTCTTTGTTTTAGAGAAGTTAATTCTGATGTTATTGTTATTTTGAGACATTGCGTTGGAATTTGTTGAACCGTAAAACATAACAATAAAAAGGCTTAGAATCTATTTTCATAGATCCTAAACCTTATACCTAATATAGGCTTGTGCTATTTAAGTTCAACTTCTGCTCCAGCTTCTTCTAGTTGTGCTTTAAGAGACTCAGCTTCTTCTTTAGAAGCGCCTTCTTTAACTGCTTTTGGAGCAGCATCTACAAGGTCTTTAGCTTCTTTAAGTCCTAAACCAGTAAGTTCTTTTACTAATTTAACAACTTGAAGTTTAGCACCACCAGCTGATTTTAGAATAACATCAAATGAAGTTTTTTCAGCAGGTGCAGCACCACCAGCAGCAGGTGCAGCGGCAACAGCAACAGCGGCTGCAGCAGGTTCAATGCCGTATTCGTCTTTTAGAATCTTGGCTAATTCGTTAACTTCTTTAACTGACAAGTTTACCAAGTCTTCTGCAAATTTTTTAAGATCTGCCATTTTGCTAAGTATTTAAATTGATTTTAAACTAAAATTATTTTTCCTTTTCAGATAGTGTTTTAACAACACCAGATAGAATACTTCCACCAGACTGTAGTGAAGATACAACATTCTTAGCAGGTGATTGTAACAGTGCAATAACATCGGCAATAAGCTCGTTTTTGCTCTTAAGCGATGCAAGTGCTTCTAGTTGGTTTTCACCTACATATATTGACTCCTCTACAAAGGCAGCTTTCAGTAAGGGTTTTGGAAATTCTCTACGAAAATCCTTGATCAGCTTAGCTGGTACATTACCAGTTTCAGTAAACATTACTGAAGTAGACCCTTTAAGCGTTTCGAAAATTGCAGAAAAATCAGATTTTCCGCTACGCTCCAAGGCTTTCTTCAGAAGGGTATTTTTTACCACAACCAATTTTACCTGCTTCTCAAAGCAAACTCTTCTAAGTTTGCTAGTTACTTCGGCATTTAGTTCCGAAGTATCCGCAAGGTAAAAATGAGGATAATGTTTAATCTGCTCGGTAAGCTTATCAATCAGTAAATTTTTATCTTCCCTTCTCATAGTAAATTGGGTCTGTGATACGGTTATTAATTCGCCGCTGAGATTGACTTAGTGTCTATGGATAAACCAGGGCTCATCGTTGTTGAAATATAGATACTCTTAATATAAGTACCCTTTGCCGATGTTGGTTTCAACTTAATAATAGTGTTGATAAACTCCATAGCATTGTCGACGATTTTCTCAGGATCGAATGAAACCTTCCCGATTGATGAGTGGATAATACCGAACTTATCAACCTTGAAGTCAATCTTACCCTGCTTAACCTCATTAACAGCTTTATCAACTTCCATAGTAACAGTTCCGCTCTTTGGGTTAGGCATAAGACCACGTGGACCTAAAACACGACCTAGTGCGCCAATCTTTGCCATAACTGTTGGCATAGTAATAATAACGTCTACATCAGTCCATCCACCTTTAATCTTCTCGATATACTCATCGAGACCTACATAGTCGGCTCCTGCTTGTTTCGCAGCTTCTTCTTTGTCAGGTGTACAAAGTACCAAAACACGTACTTTTTTACCTGTACCGTGAGGAAGAGTAACCACACCGCGAACCATTTGGTTTGCTTTACGTGGGTCTACACCTAAGCGAACATCGATATCTACCGATGCATCGAATTTAGTGTAGGTAATCTCCTTCAACAGTGCTGCTGCTTCAGAAAGTTTGTATTGCTTATTAGCATCGGTTTTCGACAGAGCAATCTTCCTGTTTTTAGTCAGTTTTGTCATTGCGCAAAAGAGGTTTAATGTTAATTAACTGGGAATTCTCCAGTTACAGTTATACCCATGCTCCGGGCTGTACCTGCTACCATCTTCATCGCAGACTCCAGAGTGAAGCAGTTCAAATCGGGCATCTTGTCTTGCGCAATTTGCCTAACTTGTTCCCAGGTTACTGAGGCAACTTTTTTCCTGTTTGGCTCAGCCGAACCACTTTGTAGCTTGGTAACTTCAAGCAACTGTACTGGTACGGGAGGGGTTTTCACAACAAAGTCGAAAGACTTGTCGCTGTAAACAGTAATCACTACAGGTAATACTTTACCAGCTTGTGATTGAGTTCTTGCATTGAATTGCTTGCAGAACTCCATAATGTTTACTCCTTTAGAACCAAGAGCAGGACCAATTGGCGGTGATGGGTTAGCCGCACCACCTTTAACCTGGAGCTTTATAAATCCAGCAACTTCCTTAGCCATAATGCTTGTGCTCTTTAGTTTTTACTCCTTTTCTACTTGCATAAAACTTAACTCCAGTGGAGTTTTTCGGCCGAAGATTTTCACCATAACCTTCAGCTTCTTCTTCTCTTCGTTTACTTCTTCGATGATACCAGAGAAGGAATTAAACGGACCGTCTATTACCTTAACTGTTTCACCTACGTAGTAAGGAACATTCAACTCCTCCTCGCTATCGACTAACTCATCAACCTTTCCAAGGATTCGGTTCACCTCGGCTGTACGAAGAGGCATAGGATCACCTGTTCGAGGATCTCCTAAAAAGCCCATAACGTTGGGGATGTTTTTTAAAATATGAGGAATTTCACCTACCAATGCAGCCTCTATTAGGACATAGCCAGGGTAAAGAATTCTTTCCTTGCTGATTTTTTTACCATTTCTGATTTGGTAAACTTTCTCAGCAGGAATAAGAACTTGAGTGATAAAGTCCTGTAGTTTTAAACGATTAATTTCGTTATCAACGTACTCCTTTACCTTTTTCTCTTTTCCCCCAATGGCCCTAAGAACATACCATTTCTTTATATTCTCTTCCATTTCAGTCCTTAGCCAGAGTATTAGTTAAGCATTTGGTAAATAACCTTCATCATGTTCTCAAAACTGATGTCCATAACGAATACCACCAGTGCTATCAATAGGGAAGCTATCATAACAATTAAAGCACTGGATTGAAGTTCTTTCCATGTTGGCCACGAAACTTTTTGCACCATTTCGGTGTAAACTTCGTGAAAGTATTGTGTTATCTTCATGATAAACAAAGATTATTTTTAGCACGGGAGGAGCGACTCGAACGCCCGACACTCGGTTTTGGAGACCGATGCTCTACCAACTGAGCTACACCCGTGTATAAGGTTGATAGGATTTACAACCTATCAACCTTGTTAGTATTACTCTACAATTTCAATTACCTGACCAGCACCAACGGTACGTCCACCCTCGCGGATAGCGAAACGTAAGTTTTGGTTGATAGCAACTGGGTAGATAAGTTCTACTGTAATAGTTACGTTATCGCCAGGCATTACCATCTCAACGCCTTCTGGAAGAGTAATCTCACCAGTTACGTCAAGTGTACGTAGGTAGAACTGAGGACGATATTTGTTGTGGAATGGAGTGTGACGTCCACCTTCCTCTTTCTTCAAAACGTAAATCTCAGCTTTGAATTTAGTGTGAGGAGTGATTGAACCTGGTTTTGCAATAACCATACCACGTTTAATCTCATTCTTGTCAACACCACGTAGAAGTAAACCTACGTTATCACCAGCTTCACCACGGTCAAGAATCTTACGGAACATCTCAACACCAGTTACAACTGATTTTTTCTTCTCTGCACCTAAACCTACTAATTCAACCTCATCACTTGTATTGATAACGCCAGTTTCAATTCTACCAGTAGCAACTGTACCGCGACCAGTAATTGAGAACACGTCCTCAACAGGCATAAGGAAAGGTTTTTCGTTATCACGTGGAGGAATTGGAATAAAGGTATCAACAGCTTCCATTAACTCCATAACTTTGTCAACCCATTTTGATTCGCCGTTAAGAGCACCAAGAGCAGAACCGCGGATAACTGGAGCGTTGTCACCATCAAATTGATAGAAACTTAAAAGCTCACGTACTTCCATTTCTACAAGGTCAAGCATCTCAGCGTCGTCAACCATATCGCATTTGTTAAGGAAAACAACGATACGAGGAACGTTCACCTGACGAGCAAGTAGGATGTGCTCACGAGTTTGAGGCATAGGACCATCAGTAGCAGCAACTACGATGATAGCACCGTCCATTTGAGCAGCACCAGTAACCATGTTCTTTACGTAGTCAGCGTGACCTGGACAGTCTACGTGAGCGTAGTGACGGTTAGCAGTTGAATACTCTACGTGAGCGGTATTAATAGTGATACCTCTCTCTTTCTCCTCAGGAGCATTGTCGATAGAGTCGAAAGAACGGTACTCAGAAAGACCCTTTTCAGCAAGAATTTTAGTAATTGCAGCTGTAAGAGTAGTTTTACCATGGTCAACGTGACCAATGGTTCCGATGTTCACGTGAGGTTTCGACCTATCAAATTTTTCTTTAGCCATAACTTCAGGTATTTAATTTAATTAGAATTTAAAAACTTGATATTCAAAATTTTATTGAGCCAATGGCGAGAATTGAACTCGCGACCCCTTCCTTACCAAGGAAGTGCTCTACCCCTGAGCTACATCGGCCTATAGGCAGAGCGGGAGACGAGACTCGAACCCGCGACCCTCAGCTTGGAAGGCTGATGCTCTACCGACTGAGCTACTCCCGCTTATAGTTACCGACTTTCGCATCAAAACTTAACGTTTTGGGTAGCGCTGAATCAATAACGCCTATATTGGTGGGGAGAGCAGGATTCGAACCTACGAAGGCATACGCCAGCAGATTTACAGTCTGCCCCAGTTGGCCGCTTTGGTATCTCCCCAACATTTTTTTAATACTTTGAGCCGATGGAGGGATTCGAACCCCCGACCAGCTGATTACAAATCAGCTGCTCTGGCCAACTGAGCTACATCGGCGTTGTGTCAAAGATTAAAAGGATTCAATGAACGTTTACCTCTCAAAATCGGATTGCAAATGTATAACAATTTTGCATTCGTGCAAAATTATTTTTCTTTTTTTCATGATAAATTGATTCAATTTAAATGCACTACTGATAATGAGAAGATTATGAATTGTACGATTGGATGTAAAAAAGCCCCTATTAAGGGGCTTGCATTAAACATTGTATATTTTAACTGGATTCTAAATCCCGCGTAACTTGTCTTTATGCTTTTGAATTTGAATTTTTAATGCATCGATTGAATCGTCAACAGCCTCCTCGAAAGTTTTAGATTGACGTTGAGCAAAAAGTTCTGAACCTGGAACCTTAAGCCTAATCTCAGCCACTTTATTATCCAATTCTTGGCTGTTCTGCAATCGTAGAAAAACTTCAGCATCAACAATGTTGTCAAAATAACGCTCAAGTTTGCTAACTTTTTTCTCGATAAAATCAGTTAACTTCTTGTCTGCATCAAACTTAATTGACTGAATCTTGATGTTCATAACAAATCCTCCTTTTAAATTTTAAGCTCGCGGATGAGCTTGGTTATAGTTACGTTTTAACTTCTCGAAAGTGCTATGTGTATAAACCTGTGTTGCAGATAAATTAGCGTGACCTAGTAGTTCCTTTATGGCATTCAAATCGGCTCCTTGGTTGAGCAGGTGGGTTGCAAAGGTATGCCTTAATACATGGGGACTACATTTCTGCAAAGGGGTTATCATGGATAGGTAGTGCTTTACTACTCTATAAACAAGTTTTGGATAAACAGGTTCACCCTTTTTAGTAAGAAAATATGATTGCGAGTTGTTTATATCGACCTCTTTTCGAACATCATTATATTTATTTATTATGGGTTTCAAGTCAGGGTGAAGCGGAATTAACCGTTCCTTGTTACCCTTACCAACAACTCTTATTGAATCGGATGCGAAACTTAGTGAGTCAGTTTTAAGCCCAACCAATTCCGATGACCGCATACCAGTCATATAAAAAAGTGAAATGATTAAAAGATTACGTTTTCCCTCAAAAGAGTTGTCAAAAAGAACCTCGGGTTCCAACTTATTCATATCCGACTCGGGAACAAACTCTGGAAGACGCTTACTTATTTTAGGGGATACTACTTTACCTAAAGGATTGGTTTTGACAACTCCTTCACGAATTAGAAACTTGAAGAATGAACGCAATGAAGATAGTTTTCTATTTGCACTCCGAGGAGTAACACCTTGAGATATCATGTTTGACACCCAAGCCCGAACGTGACGATGAGTTATTAAAGAATAATCTGCTTTTTCGGGATCTAAAACACAGAATAGCACAAACTGCCTAACATCATCTCCATAGGAACGGAGTGTGTAGGCAGAGTAACCTCTCTCAATTTCAAGATATTTTAAGAAGGAAGCCAGCATATTCATTGAATGCAATATAATTGTTTTGTTGAGAAAAACAAAAAAAATCAGGCAAAAAAAGCCTGATTATGCACTCAAAGAATGTTAATTTTACTCTTCGGTCCTTTGAAGGTTCTCGATGTAAATGGCTTTCTTAATTTCTTCTCTACGCTCAATAGAAGGCTTAGTAAACGCCTGACGTGCACGTAGTTCTTTCATAATGCCAGTTTTCTCAAATTTACGTTTGAATTTTTTGAGAGCCCTTTCAATATTTTCGCCTTCTTTAATTGGTACTATAATCATGTTTGTAAAATTTTATGAGGTGCAAAATTATGCTTTCTTATATTTTTTTCAAAATGTTTTTGCGATTTTTTTTCATTTACAATCACACTCTCTTCAAAAGTCCAGTATTTTAGAGCATTCCTACTTAAGAGTAAAATAGGGTTTAATCTTCTCATATCTATCTCTAGGCAAAAGTTTGTTATCCAATAACTCGGCAACATTGCCTATAGAGCCTCGTTTACTCCTATAGTATATGATTGATTTAGCTTGATAATCTGTAACATAAGGGTGCAACTTAAGATCCTCGTAGCTAATCAAATTTAGATTGAGCTTGCGGATTAGTGAAGTATCGATATAAATATTCTCCTGAATTGATTTAACTAACTCAGGATTTAAACCATAAACTTCCAATAGTTGATTTGCGCTGTAAAATCCTCCCAGTGAATTTCGATACAACACAATTCGTCGGGCAAAAGATCTACCAATACCTTTTATTTTGGTTAAGGCAACGGAATCGGTAGAGTTAATTTCTACAATTAACCGTTCCGTCGGAGTTTGAGCCCTAGAACTATCCGTTTGAATAATTGTGGGTATCTGTATCCATGGCCTTAATCGCGTAAATGTCGATGAATCTATTACATGGATCTTTGAAAGATCGTCGGGAGTCTTAAATCGTCCACCTTTATTACGATAGTTAATTACTACTTGTGCTTGCTTTGGCGATAAACCCAAATCTACCAAACTATCAATACTAATAGTATTTGGATTAAAATGGAATGACTTAAACTCCTTGGAAATAGGTAACTCTTCAAACAATACATTTCGTTTGGAGTTAAGCTCATCGTCAGGTTCATCGTATTGGACAGATGTAAAGAAACTATCAATCTTATCATAGGTTTCTTTATCAATAAAGGTTGATGATAAGATTGGACGATAAATAAACGAAGCAATAATTAGTAAAAGAAGAATAACTGCCAAAACTATCGTTCCATTCTTTTCGCTTTTGGAGTATGTTAAAAAGTGCTTTATTCTACCTTTTAATATTCTATTTTTCATACTATGCTAAAAATTGATTTCACTAAAATACTCACATACCACATAAATAATTGGGGTATGTGAGTACAGAATAATTTAGTTTGCTATGCAATATCTATCTTTGACTCCAAGTATACATCCTGAATTGCGTTAAGAATTTTTAAGCCTTCGTCCATAGGTTTCTGAAAAGCCTTACGACCGCTAATTAACCCCATTCCACCTGCACGTTTGTTAACAACAGCAGTAAAAACAGCCTCAGCCAAATCGCTGGATCCACTAGATGCACCACCTGAATTAATTAACCCAGCCCTACCATTGTAACAGTTTATAACTTGATACCTTGTTAAATCAATAGGATGGTCAGATGATAGTTGAGAGTACACCTTATCGTGAGTTTTTCCGAAACCAATTACCTTAAATCCTCCATTAGTCTCAGGAAGTTTCTGCTTAATAATATCGGCCTGAAGTGTTACACCCAAGTGGTTTGCCTGGCCAGTTAAATCCGCTGCAACATGATAATCAACACCATCTTTCTTAAATCCATTATTGCGTAAGTAGCACCAAAGTACCGTGGCCATACCAAGTTCGTGAGCACGTTCAAAAGCCTGTGCAACCTCAACGATTTGACGTGTGCTTTCATCGGAACCAAAATAGATAGTTGCACCAACAGCAGTTGCACCAAGGTTCCAAGCTTCCTCTACTGAACCAAACATTATCTGATCGTATTTATTTGGATAGGTTAGCAGCTCGTTATGGTTAATTTTAACAATAAATGGAATGCGATGTGCATATTTACGAGAAACTGAAGCAAGAACACCAAAGGTAGACGCAACTGCATTTGCCCCTCCCTCAATGGCAAGCTTTACAATATTCTCCGGATCAAAATAAATAGGGTTTGGTGCAAAAGATGCTCCTGCGCTATGCTCAATCCCCTGATCAACAGGGAGAATAGAAAGGTATCCTGTTCCAGACAACCTGCCATGGCTATACATTGATTGTAAACTCCTTAAAACCTGAGGCGAACGATTAGTGTGATAGAACACCCGCTCAACAAAATCGGGTCCTGGAATATGTAAATGTTCTTTACTAACGGTTGAACATTTGTGATTGAGCAAAAAACTGGATTTTTCGCCCAGCAATTCTACTATTTTATCAATATTCATTTGAGTAAAGTTTTTACGTTTACACAAACCTACGACAAATATCAATTGAAGTCAATAAAAACTAGAATGGATAGCCTATACCAAAGTTGAAGTTAAAATCCTTCCACATAAACTTTTGTTGTAAAGGAATCCATGGTCTAAAATCGCTCGAAGGATCCTTTGCTGGATCGTAAACCTTATAACCAAAATCTGTTCTTATGGTGAAAAAACCGAGATTAACCCTAACGCCAATACCACTACCCAATGCAAC
>JAEXVC010000023.1 GCA_023406715.1 Bacteroidota bacterium
GCACGGTAGTTGTGAATTGCTTTCAGATTGTATCTTTGATATATTGGTCACAGCTCTAGGCGGCCTGATGATGGGTTTAAAACGGTTGTGAATTGCTTTCAGATTGTATCTTTGATATATTGGTCACAGCCTATCATTGAAAAACCCCAAGAGACTCTCAGTTGTGAATTGCTTTCAGATTGTATCTTTGATATATTGGTCACAGCGCATACTGATTTTTACAAGATGCTTACTGTTTTGTGAATTGCTTTCAGATTGTATCTTTGATATATTGGTCACAGCGTAGAGCTTCTTGAAGTTATCCATGTCGGGGTTGTGAATTGCTTTCAGATTGTATCTTTGATATATTGGTCACAGCATAGGTGCAAACAAAATGCTGTCCAATAATAAGTTAAGACAAGTTTTTTAATTTAAAAAAGTGACCAAATAAAAATCCTTGAGCGCAAATGCCCAAGGATTTTTTATTTCTATCTTAAACATTTACTGTTTCACCACCCTAGTTGTTCCCACAAACTCATTATTAACAAGTACCCTTACGAGGTATAATCCGGGCCTAACATTTACATTCTTTAAATTCAACTCAAAATTATCAATGCTTACCTCTGCGGATGTTGACCATACAGTATGGCCCGATATATCAACCAAATCTACCCTTGCTCTTCCAGGTTTATTATAGGCAACTATTAGGTTGAAATTATCGACAAATGGATTTGGATATGCTTTTACGGTTGGTTTATAATGGCCTAAATCGTCCATTCCGTCAACAACACAACTTCCGGGAATATTGCTATCGAGCCAATCCAAACGCTCCGAAATAAAGTTCTTCATGTAGTCAATCTCCTCCTCGTAGGAGTTGCCAATAAAGTAATTTGGCCAAACATAAACTCCAAAAATTGGGTATTTCTGGAAATTTCGTACCTGAGCCTCTGCAATTGCATTGGTGCAACTATCAACCAATGCGAAAATTGACTCTTCGCTTAGTTTACTTTTTCGCAAACTTTCCCAACGACATTTTAGCCTTGAGGTAAACCTGTTGTCCTGCATAAATTTACTCCACCAGAATGGCACCGGATAAGAGTCGTCGGGATGGATTGACTCAAACACCCAGCCATCGGTTCTTTCTCCATAGTAGTAGTTAGCATTTCCAAAGGTTAAGTCGTAATCCCACATTGGCCCAAAGCGGAGCTTCCCTCCTTTGCTGTCCTTATCTTTATGTAGAAAAGTGCTAATCCTGTAGGCATCAATATTTTTTGAGAGTTCGTTAATAATAAAATAGTCTACCAACGAGGGCATATCAACATACTTATAGTAACCTGTTGATATATTGTTCCAATTTGTTCCAGCAAGAGTATTCTCAAAGTTTGTAATATAGTTTTGGATATAGTTCTTTTGAGAAGGAATTAGCCTTTCAGTTTTTGGGTAATGCCAGTAAAACAACACCTGGTTCCCATTGGTGTTGTAGGGTGAACTCCATGCAAACTCGTCCCAATCGCCTTTGTCAATTTTCACAATATAACCGCCGGTTAAATCGTCACCCTGAATGTCTGTTTCATCGAGTTTTGAAATATCAACTCGACTTTTATCGTGACGTATTTTTTCGACCAGAATGTACAGTCCAGCATAATCGTCATTAATTAACACTTCGCAGAAAGCGGTTCGTGGGGCATAGGAGCCAAATCGTCGACCCAAAGCATAACTAAGGGCATTCCTAATTAACGATTTATCGTTATAAGGCCCATAAAGTACCCAGTCGTTGCCAGCAGGCATTCCAAGTAAAGAAGCATCAATATTATTCTCCAAAACATCTATCAACTCAATATTATAATTCTTTTTGGGCCAATCGTTGAAAAACGAAGACTGTCCATGATACTCAATATGAATTGAGCCATTATAGGTGAATCTTGTATCGGAAATGGAGTTACGCCCATCCTTGTTGTCAACAACTTTCATTGAAGCAACAATATCTTCATCCCTATTAATGTTTTGTCCATGAGTATCAATAATAATTATGGGCAAATTACTGTTGAGATTCTCAACTGGTGCAACAAACCAACTTGGGGTGGTTGAAAAGTATTGAGTGGTTGACGAAATCCCAAACGATAGGTAAGGCCGAAGGCTCAAATCCGACGATGAGTTTGATGTATTATGAACCTCTAGCGCTAATACATTTTCGCCTTGCACAAGTATTGACTGAAGTTGGTTGTAGTTAAGGTAGAAGGCCTGGGGTGTTCCCCCGCTATACATAACAGCCTCCCTATCGGTATTAGAAGGTGTATCCCACTGAACATTTGCACTGCCAAGACCAGCTGAACGAGCAACCTCAACACCATTTATCCAAGCAATAAAAGCATCGTCATAATCGACGTGAAGCAGAGCTGCAGCAATATCATTTTTATTGGAAATGGTAAATGATTTCCTTATGCTTACCGATAGGCAGTTTGAAGTTACTGTTATATCATCGTTATCGCCATACCCAAAACCGCCATTTCCAAGTAGCCATCCTGAATCATTAAAACCTACAGTGTTCCAGCCGTTAGGCGATGCTGACTCGTTAACCCTATATCGCCATTGATTTTCGGAAAACACAGCAGTTTCCCAATGATTAACTGACTGCGAAAAACCATTTTCGATGTTAACAATTAATATTATTAATAGGACTGAAAAGAAACGGGCTACATGCATAATATTGCTATAAATTCGGGGCAAGGTATAAAAAAAGTAGTTATCAAAATTTGACAAAGTGCAGTTTTGTAAAATAATGAATCTTGTGTTTTTTCAACAAAAAACTGCCTCAGTCTTTGAGGCAGTTTCTGGTATTGCGATTATTTAAATTCTTTAGAAATATTGCTTGCAATTTCAATAAACCTTTCCGGTGTTAACTTCAATTTTGGCTTATGAAAATCGATATCCGATTCCCTGTTTAGTGGAACCAAATGTATATGCGCATGAGGTACTTCAAGTCCCAAAACTGCAACACCAATTCGCTTGCAGGGCACAACTTTTTCAACCGCTTTTGCCACACGTTGGGCAAATAGCGTAAGTCCCGAAAGTGTTTCGGGGTCGAGGTCGAACAGATAGTCAACCTCCTGCTTAGGAATAACTAGCGTATGTCCTTCGGCCAACGGGTTGATATCCAAAAAGGCATAAAACCTCTCATCTTCGGCTACCTTGTACGAGGTGATTTCACCTTTTACAATACGAGAGAAGATAGTTGCCATATATTTTTGATTTTAAAGGGAAATATCGAGAATTTTAAAACTCATCATCCCCGAGGGAACTTGAACCTCAACCTCATCGCCAACCTTCTTACCAATCAATGCTTTTGCAATTGGAGTAGCTATGGAGAGTTTTCCTTCCTTAAGGTTAGCCTCCGATTCCGCCACCAATGTATAAACCAACTCTGCATTGGTTTTAAGGTTTTTAATTTTAACCTTGTTTAATATCTGGACTTTATCGGTATCAATTTTCGATTCGTCAATAATTCTGGCATTGGCAATTGTGTCCTCTAACTTCGAGATACGAAGTTCCAACATTCCTTGAGCCTCCTTCGCAGCATCGTACTCGGCATTTTCAGACAAGTCACCTTTATCCCTAGCTTCGGCAATCATTCTTGAAATAGCAGGGCGCTCTACGCATTTTAGGTGATCCACCTCGCTGCGTAGTTTCATTAAACCTTCTTCGGTTAAATAAATAACTTTGGACATTTTTACCTCCTTGTATATGAAATAAAAAAGAATCCCGACATCTCGGAACTCTTTTGTTTTGCAAATATAACGTTTTTTTAATACAAAAGCTTAGTTGATATTCAAAATTGTTTTGTTAAAAAATGCAACTACAAACTAAAAACAACCCTCACAATAACAATCTGTTATATGTATTTTGGGCGCATAATCTCAGAGTAGATGATGGCTTTTTTAGCATCAAACTCATCAGCTACTGTAACTGCCGACTCCTCCATCTCCATGGCCTTTTCGTGCTCAAAAATCATATCGGGCATTTCTTCCTCTGAGTCATCCCTTACAGAAAGGCTCTCGTAGTTGAACTCTTCAATTGACGATTCGATGCTTATAGGGTTGTCAATAGTAGAAAAAATGGCGTTCTCAGGAGTATCAAGAAGTTTCGAGTTGACTGTTGTATAAAGTTTTTCTTCGCTTATATTCTCGTATCTCTGTTCGTATTCAATTGATTTTACAGGCTCTTCCTTTACCTCGTAACTCCAATACTGAGGTGCTTTTTCTTCCTGCGGCTCTTGTTTTTTTGATGGAATTTCTTCGTAATCATCTTCCTCAGCATACCATTCAGGTTGCTCTTTTTGAGGTTTAGGCTCTTGGCCTTTCCCCATAAGGATTTCCTGTAGAATATCGGCAGGGTCTCTTAGCACCTCTTCGGGTTGAGGCTCAGCAGATTTTCTCTTAGCGGCATCCTTCTTTTTTTTGTTGGCCACAGCATTAACAATAGCCAAAACAATGGCAATGATTATATAAATATAGTCTCCTGCATCCATAGTGTTTACTTTTTATACTTCCAAAGTTTTAGCCGTTGACGTAAGCTACGTTTACCGTTATTTTGCTCTGCTTCGTTTCTTGTTTCTTTCATTCTCTTCTGAACTTCAGGTGTTTGCTTATCCATATGCCTTTTCTGAAGTTTAGCCTCAGCTCGTTCCGATTTCTTCTTAATATTTCTTAAATTCCTATCGGATTTTCTGGTTATTCTTGCATTTCGACGTTTATGCCAAAATGCCTGACGCGCTCTTTTTCGTTGCTCGCGGTTACTTTTCCATTCCGACTTACCCGGAACTGATTTTACCGTTTGCGGGGCTAAATCCTTGGAGCAACTAAAAGTTGTTACAACCAAAATTAACCATAAAAAGAAAACCTTTTTGTAAATTTGCACAAAATTCAATTTAAATCACCTCCAATGAGAGCAAAAATAGCTTTTCTTTTTCAAATATTAATTATTTCAATTGTTGCGTTCGGATGTGGAACAGATGAACCCGAAATAGTACCCGACGTTTACGTTAACTTTGATTTTAGCACTCAGGAACCCGAATTCATTAACCTTAATGTGATTTTTGGCGCTGCAAAGAAAACAGGTGTTGGGTATAACAATAATGGAGTGATTGTTTTTAGAGCCGACCAGAACGATTATAAAGCCTTTGATGCAACATGCCCTCAGCATATTGAAACTAAAACACCTGTAACTTTAAATTCAAACGGAACAGGCAAGGCTACTTGCCCAACATGCAATACTGTTTACTATTTAATGAATAATGGGTATCCTGCTAACGGATATAAACTAAAACAGTACAGAACAATAGTAAATGGAGACTTTATTCGAGTAACCAATTAGTCTCTTTTGTTAAAATCATCTTACAGTCAGCCTATCCTCAATCATCCGGGAGTTGTACTGCTGAATTATAGCTTTCAATTTTTTCTCCATACTTAGTTCAACCTCAGGCATAGTACCAATCAAATTACTGGAAAGCAATTTATCTGTTTTGAACTTATACAAACCAGAAGCATTAACACCGTTATACAAGTAGAGGTAATCGCCCATAAATAATTGATAGGTTCCTTCGGTATAGTTTATCACAAATGGTTGCTGTTTATCACCAAACAAGTTACGGCCAAAAGCGATGAAAGGCTTTGGGTAGTTCAGATAACCTAGGATGGATGGCATTATATCTATTTGCTGTGCCAAATCGTCCACCTCCTGCTTTAGACTTCCATCGGGTTTATAGAACACTATTGGAGCAGCAAAGACACCAGCGTTTGTTTTGTACTCTGGGAAGTATATTTGATTTCCATGGTCAGCAGTAAAGACAAAAAGTGTATTGTCGAACCAAGGCATCTTAGATGCTGTCTCAAAAAAACGTTTCAGAGAGAAATCGGTATAGGCTATACACTGATGAATTGGAAGCATTCCCTTTGGAAATCGACCCTCATACCTCTCTGGAACCTTATACGGATGATGCGATGATACTGAAAATATTGCCGCACAGAAAGGCTGGCTAAACCCATTCAGTTTATTAGCAAAGAACTGAAAAAACTCCTCATCCCAAATCCCCCACATCCCATCATAACCTTCAGAACTAGGGTATTCGCTCATGCCGTAGTACTCCTGAAACCCGGCCACATTGGCAAAGGCTTGAAAACCCATTGAACCATTTGGAGCACCATGAAAAAAAGCCGTATGATAACCTTCGGCCTGAAGTAATGATGCAATACTGTTAATACGATTCCCCGAGTAACTGGTTAAAAAATAGGGTTCTACCATCATTGGGATACTTGCGAGTATAGACGGCATGGCATCTATAGATTTTCGCCCGTTTGCAAAAGAATGCTTAAAGTATAGGCTATGGTCTATAACGGAATCTAAAAATGGTGTAAAACCATGGTAGCCTTCGGATAATAAATGCTTGTTATATTGCCCCACGTACTCCATTCCAAAACTTTCGAGGATAAAAATAACCACATTGGAACGCTTTATTGAGTCAACAGAAGTTTCCCGATGAACTGGTGTGTAAATAGTTTCAAGTTCTTCTTGATTAAAGTAATTGAGCTTTTGGAGCGATTTTTTTTGGATTGTTCTATAAATTGCAAAGGGAGTATTAAGCACAATAGCAGTTTCTAAGGGCTCCTTTATGTACTGTCCAGCATTGCTCAAAGTAATAGGTCTAGTGCTATGTCTAAAACCACCTCGCAAACCACCGACAATCAGCACAAATGAAATAAGCATTATAACAAGCCCATTAACAAAATACACCAAGTGATATTTTAATCCTCTTTGAAAACTTGGTCGATTAATTTTTCGATAAAGTAAAACTATGGCTGCAGATAAAATAAGCCAAATAATAAATACATACCAGTAATCTATAATAAATTTGGGAATAAGAGAGCCAAAATTCTGCTCGTTTTTAAACTCATTAAATACCGTAGCAGTTGTTCGGCGCAATGTAAACTGAAAGTAAATAAAATCAGCACAGTTAGCGCCTATTGCAATACTGTTTGTAACTACAAATAAATATTTTAGTGCAGATTGATACCAGTTATTATATCGGAACGTAAACGGTAAAAGCATGAGAGTAAAGTATAGCAAGTTTGTGTACAGAATTGCAGTGACATCAAACCTCAATCCTCCCCCTAAGATTTTCAAAAGTCCTCCAAAAGTGGTGTTCGGGAAAAAACCTATGTTAAAAATATAGAATAATAGTCGGGTTAATGTAAAAATGAACATTAGGAGCAAAAAGCGCCAAACTATAAGGGTGTATAAATTCCCTTTAAATTTCAAGCCAGAAAAGTATGCCTTAAATGCACTTATCATATTAAAAAGATTTACGCAAATATATGAATTGCAGCATAATATTTAATTCATAGGCTTGATTTACCTAACAATATTTATTGTTTAATTAAAATTTTTGCTTATTCATAAAATATTAAACTGCTTGATAATTGAATTGTTGAATTGAATTTTGGTGTTCTTCAAAATAAATTTACATTTGTTCGATTACAACTAATGATTGATATGAGGTATACTGTATTATTCATATCATTACTATTGCTCTCAGCATCCACGCTGTGTGTTGGACAGGATGTGGTTTACAAGGACTCCATTGTAACAAAGACAAATCGCCTCATAGAACAATCCAACAATGCCCAAGGAAACCCGGAACTTAGATACGTTTATGCCGATAGTGCTCTAGGAATTGCTAAAAATTTAGGTGATGAAGCATTAATAGCAAAGGCACAATTATCGTTTGGGCAAGCATGCTATTCCACAGGTAAGTATATCGAGGGTATTAGCATTGGGAAAAAAGCGCTGGAGTTTTTTGCTTCAAAAAACGATACTGCAAATCAGGCAGCTGTTTACAACCTTATTGGAGCCTGCTATCTTAGGCAATCGAGATACGAAACGGCAATAGAGTTTATAGATAAAACAATTCAACTTAGCAAAATACTGAAAGATAGTATTCGAATAGCCTCCGGCTACAACAACCTAGGAATTATTCACTTTAATCTGGAAAGATACCGTGAAGCGGAAGAGTACTTTAAGCTCAGCTTAGATTACTCCAAAAACACTCAAAGTCTACGACATATTGCCCGAACACAGGGAAATCTGGGGTTAAGTTACCTAAAACAAAACAACATTGATGAGGCAATCCAATGGTTCGACAAATCGCTAAAAATTAGGATTGAACTAAATGATACTCTGATGTTGGCATCAATTTACGACAACATTGGCAATGCCCATGAGAATTTGGGCAACTTTGATAAAAGTGAAGAGTACTACAAACTCTCCAACAAATATTTTAGACAACTTAAAAGTAGTCATGGTATAGCGCTTAGTACAATTGCTCTTGCAAGAGTCAAACTCCAAAAGGGCGATTTGTCTTCGGCTTTCAAGAATGTTACAGAAGGACAAAGGGTTGCATTGCAGAATCAGGAAACGGATTTGGTAATGCAAAGTTTCAAAATACTCTCGGAATACTACCAAAAGACTGGAAATGTAGAAAAATCTAAATCAGCTCTTGAGGAGTATATTAAATACCTTGAGAAATCTTTCAACGAAAAAACAACCTCCCGAATAGCTGAATTAAGAGTTCAACTAGAAACCACTCAAAACGAACAGAACAATCAGGCTTTAAATGCAAAACTAGAACTTCAACAGTTGCAGGCAAGGCAAAGTAATCGGGTCAAAACTATCCTAACATTTTCGGCAATACTGCTTTCAACATTGTTGGGCTTTACGATTCTGTTTATTTTTAAACTTCGAAACAAGAATAAGGAAATTAAGCGAATAAACTACCAACTACTTCACTTCAACGACGAATTAGAGCTGTTAGTTAAAGAAAGAACGATAAATTTGTCCGAAGCATTGGATAAAGTAAAGGAACTTGAGAAGGTTAAAAGTGCATTCCTAAGCAATATTAGCCATGAAATTCGCACGCCTTTAAACGGTATCCTAGGTTTTACTCAATACTTGTTATCCCCCACGGTTTCGGAAGAAGATAAAGAACACTACGGTAGATTGGTTCAAAAATTAGGTAATAAACTCTTAAGAATAGTTGAAGATATTTTGGAACTATCGAAAGTTGAGACTAACCAACTCGAGATTCATTACACCGACTTCAATATCAATGAGTTACTTGGAGAGCTGTATCAATCCTATTCAAACAACGAAGACTTTCTTGCAAAAAACCTGAATTTTCGGTTTATTAAATCGCTCCCTGATTCGCAAGCAGTATTCAGCATCGACGTGTATAGGGTAAAAAAGATAATGGCTCATCTTATTGAAAATGCCATTAAGTTTACTAATGTAGGTAGCGTTGAATTTGGATACTATGCTGACTCTCCCGCCTCTTTAAAGTTTTTTGTTAAGGACACAGGCATAGGTATCCCCAAAAAAGCACAAACAAGAGTCTTTGAGCGATTTTACAAACATATTGCCGAAGACCAATTCACTCTTTATGAGGGGACTGGAGTTGGACTAGCAATTGCCAAAGGTTTTGCCCTTGCTATGGGCGGAAGAATTGAAGTTGAATCGGTTCCCAATCATGGTTCAACCTTTTACCTTTACATTCCCAAAAAAACACCTGAACAAAATAACTCTCCAGCGAATACAGGGCAAGTTCAATCATGGGAAAGCAAGACAATACTTATTGTTGAAGATGACTTAATAAGTTATCAATACATTGAGGCTTTACTGAGCAGGACAAATGTGCGTTTAATTCATGTTAAAAATGCCGAAGATGCCATTGAGGTTTGTAATATTAACAATAATTTAAACCTAATTTTGTTGGATATCCAACTTCCCTTTATGAATGGAGTAGAGGCAGCCAGAGTAATCCGTCAAAATAATAAATCAGTACCAATTATTACTCAAACGGCTAATACAATTCATGATGAAGGAAAATCTTGCATTGATGCGGGATGCAATGCTATTATAGCCAAGCCTATTGACCCCGATGAATTTTTTAATCTGATAAATAAACTAATTATTTAACGTGACATATTTCCTCATCTTGTGGAAAATTCCTGCCAAAAACAACATAGTTTTAGTCTGATTTTCAACACTATAAATCTAGTTGCATACTATTTGAATCACTAAATAAAACCATAAATATTTTGTTATGAACAAGTTGAATTTAATTATTGCAAGCATAATCGTTATCCTTACTGCAACATCGTGCAACCAAAAGGAAAAGCGACAGATAGATTTGTTAACCAAAGAAAACGAAGCCCTCCGTCACGACTCTCAATCAAAAGATTCAACCATTAACCAGTTCTTTCTATTACTTAACGA
Source organism: Bacteroidota bacterium (assembly GCA_023406715.1). GTDB lineage: Bacteria > Bacteroidota > Bacteroidia > Bacteroidales > Tenuifilaceae > SB25. The sequence goes on from JAEXVC010000023.1 coordinate 10,303, forward strand.
AATTGAACAAAACCTTGCCGAGGTTAAGCAAAAGCAACAGGTAATATCAAAGAACACAATTCAAAATGGAGAGCTAAAGGATGATGTTAGGGAGCAAATTGACCAAGACATCCAAACAATTAACGAGTTAATGGACAAGAACAAGAAAACAATTTCATACCTGAATAAAAAACTCAAAGAATCAAATCTTAAAATTGCTGAATTTGAGCGTATGCTCGCACAAACAGTTCAGCAAATTGAGGAGCGAGATGCTGAAATTGTTGACCTTAAGGAAAAACTTACCACATTGAACTTTTCCGTGGAAACTTTAAATGCAAAGGTAGATACACTAACCGAAAATAACATTGAACTAACCCATAAAGTTACGGTGCAAACTGAGGTTATAAATACCGCATGGTATGCCTTTGGAAGTAAAAAAGAACTACTTGAAAATGGAATTATCGATAAAACTGGCGGTTTTTTAGGAATTGGCAAAACAACAAAAATGAAAGCCGATTTCGACAACTCTTACTTCAAAAAAATTGATATTAGCCAAGTTATAAACTTAGACCTGTTTGTGAAGAAGGCGAAAATAATTACAACTCATCCTTCGGATTCATATCAGTTAATTACAGGCCAGAATGGAGCTGTAGAGAAGATTGAAATAACCAATCCCGAAAAATTTTGGTCCGCATCCAAATACCTTGTTATCGAGGTTGAATAGTTTATTATAAAGATATATCGAAAAGGGTGCCTAGTTGGCATCCTTTTTTATTTTAAAACAATACAAGCATTTTTATTCCGTTAAAATGTGGTATGGGCAATTCAACTATTATTGCTAATATTGTAGGTTTTATTGGCAACTTTGTATAAAATTTTTAACCAGCATAAAATTGGCTTACAGAAATTTAGGCATCATCGTCCTAGTTTTAGGATTACTGGGGCTTACCTCTTGTTCATCAAAAAAGAACACAACGGCAAGTAGGGCATACCATAACCTTACTGCATACTATAACTATTACTATAACGCTTACGACAGTTACAAATCGGGCATAAAAAGAGCCGAGACATCATACAAGTTTAACTACACCCTTCCTTTGCCAATGCTCCTTGTTGGCGACGAGCAGGTTACCGGAACTGTTTCTGGTGATATGGATAGAACCATTATGAAGTGTACTGCCCTAATAGGTAGGCACTCCATAACTGTTAAGCCACAAAGAAAAAAAGGGTTAATCTCTGGCAAGGAAAAGGAATTCTACAACCAAACTGAATTTGTCAAATGGGCTCGCGAGGCTTGGCTTTTAGCTGGCGAAGCTCAGGCATGGAAAGGCAATTTCGATAAAGCAAGACAAACTTTAGAGTATGTTCTTATTCAGTTTCCAAACACCACAATTTGGTTTGAGTCTCAGGTGTGGCTTGCTCGCTTGTCCGTCATTACAGGGGATTATATCGATGCCCTTGACCGTTTAAAATCACTCGATGCTAACAGAAAAAAACCTCGAAACAAAGAGTTTGCTCACCTCCTTTCATCTACCTGGGCTTTTTACTACTTAAAGCAACGTAACAACCAAGAGGCCTTACCTTACGTTAAAAAATCCATAGAAAGTTGCAATAGAAAAGTAGATAGGCTAAGGTACACCTATATTCTTGCTCAACTCCAGTATCAATCTGGCAACAACTCCGCAGCAGTTGAAAACTACAAGAAAGTACTCAAGATGAATCCTCCTTACGAAATGGCTTTTAGCGTTCGGATAAAACTTATAGCCTTGGATAACTTTCAAGGAACTGGCCTTAAAAAAGAACTACTTAAACTAGCAAAGGACGATAAAAACAAAGAGTATTTGGACCAACTGTACTATACTCTTGGGAATATTGAAAAACAGGAAGGCAATATTGAAAAGGCTATTGAATATTACACCCTATCTGCACAATCAAGCACAGACAACAACAACCAAAAAGGTATGTCGTACTTAGTTTTAGCCGATTACTATTTTGAGAAATCGAACTACACTAAGGCTCAAGCATACTACGATAGTTCCTACAATGCTCTCGACAAAAATTTCCCTGACTATAACCGACTTGAAGTAAAAACCCGTCACCTAAACAAACTTGTTGAAAATTTAAACATCATTAGCACCGAGGACAGCTTACTGCGTATTGCAGGAATGCCTTCAAAAGAGCGAGACGAGTTGATTGCCAAAATAATTACCGACCTACAAGTTGCGGAGCAAAAAGCCCGAGAACTGGAGCAGGAAGAGCGCCAAAAGTCGATGCTCCTTCAGCAAACGCAGAGGTATAGAACCGAAGCCGAGCCTAGTGGTGGCAAGTGGTACTTTTACAACCCGGCATCTATTAGTTACGGTCAATCTGAGTTCCAAATGAAATGGGGCAAACGAAAACTTGAGGATAACTGGCGAAGAAAAAATAAAAGCATTGTTGATATTGATATGTTTGCGACAAGTACATCAGGCACGGATACTTCAAAAACACCACAAAAACAACTCTCCAATAAATCGCCAGAGTTTTATTTGGCCAACCTACCTCTAAGCGACTCATTAAAATCCGTATCGAATAAAAAGATTCTGGATGCAATGATTAGGGTTGCAGAGGTTTATCAGAACGATTTAAACGACATTAAAGAGGCTAAGCAAGCCTATCTCAATCTTGCAAAAAAATATCCAACTAATCCAAATGCTGCGTCGGCATACTATAATCTTTACAAACTTTCAATTAACGAGAACAGCAACCTCGATGCTCAGAATTATAAGAGTATCCTATTGAATAGTTACGCTACAAGTCCGTATGCTCTTCTTTTATCGAATCCAAACTATGTGGAGGAACTTAAGCAAAAACAAAGTGAAAGTGATATATTTTACGAAAAAGCATACAACTCTTATAATTCGGGAAATTACTCCGAATCAATCCGCCTTTTTAACGAAGGAGTTATTAGGTTCAAAGGAACCGCACTGGAACCCAAACTAACATTATTGGGGGCACTTAGCTACGGCAAGGCCTCGGACATTAGAGCATTTAAAGCAACCTTGGAAAAGTTGACCAAGGACTTCCCAAAAACTGAAGAAGGACAAGTGGCTCAAGGAATGATTGCATACTTAGAGCAACGAGAACTTCAACTGGCGAGCGGACAAACCGAGAAAACTGATACCACAATACAGGGCGATGATTCGCAAATCATATCAAAAGTAGCATACAACAAACCTGAAGGGGAGCATTTATTCATTCTATTAGTACCAAAACGAACCGATATTAATCAGCAAAAATTCAACTTGGTTTCTTTTAATGTTGATTATTTCATTGAGGCCGACCTTCAAATCAAAAATCAGCCTCTTAACGACTTTGTTGAAATAATAACAGTTACTGGATTTAAGGACGAAAAAGTGGCCACAAAATATTATAACCTAATTATCAAAAACGAAACAGTTTTCAATTTGCTGAAGAAGGATGAGTATCAAACTTTTGTTATCAGTATCGAAAACTTTGGGACATTCCTTAACGATAAATCTGTTAATGATTACTTGAGGTTTTTCCGTTCAAATTATAGTATTGATAATTAATATTGGAATTCTATGCAGGTAAGCATACTTTGGGTTGATGATGAAATAGACTTCCTTAGGGCGCATATTATTTTCCTTGAGCAAAAAGGGTATAAAGTAATAACAGCATCGAACGGAAACGAGGCAATTGAGTTAGTGCGCAACAACCAGTTCGATTTGGTTCTCCTAGATGAGAACATGCCTGGTCTTAGTGGACTCGATACGCTCCCAATTATTAAGGAGTTTAAGCCTACCTTGCCTGTTGTTATGGTCACAAAAAGCGAGGAGGAGAATATTATGGATATGGCTGTCGGCTCTCAAATTGCCGACTACCTCATAAAGCCAGTAAATCCAATGCAAATAATTCTTACCATTAAAAAGAATGTTCATGCAAAGGATTTGATAAGCGAAAAGCAAGTAACCGACTTTAGGCAGGAGTTTAGCAAGGTAAGTATGAACATCTCGTCGGCTAGTACTACAGCAGACTGGAGCGATATCTACCGCAAACTTGTAACTTGGCAGTTGCGGCTAATTGACTCCAACGACCCAAGTATTAAGCAGATATTTGAGATGCTACTTACCGATGCAAATTCAGAATTCGCTAAGTTTGTTAAGAATAATTACGTAGATTGGTTTAACCCCAAACAGGACGATAAACCGTTACTCTCATCGAATCTTCTACGAAATAAAGTTTTTCCAATTGTCGATTCAGGGCAGTCGGTCCTTATGGTGCTTATTGACAACCTGAGGTACGACCAGTGGAAAGCCATAGAGCCGTTTATTACATCAGAATGGCGAGTTGAAGCGGACGAAACATACTTCAGCATTCTTCCTACAGCCACACAGTACGCTCGAAATGCAATATTTGCAGGATTAATGCCTCTGGAAATTCAAAAGAACTACCCAAACCTTTGGGTTTTCGACGAGGAGGATGAGGGCAAAAATATGTTTGAGCAAGAATTGCTCAAATCACAGATACAAAGGCTTGGCAAAAACTACAAGACCTTTTACGAGAAAAGTAACACCCTAAAATCGGGACAAAGGATAGTGGAGAACCTTAAGGAAATCCTCAAGAACGACTTATCTGTGTTGGTTTTCAACTTTGTGGATATGATGTCGCACTCCAGAACCGACTCCGAAATGATGAAGGAACTTGCAGCCGACGAGGCTGCATACCTATCGCTTACTAAATCATGGTTTCAGCACTCCGATTTAAAACTATTGCTATCCGAGGCATCCAAGCATAACGTTAAGGTTGTAATAACCACGGATCACGGAACTATTCGGGTTCAAAGCCCGATAAAGGTAATAGGCGATAAAGCAACATCCACAAACCTAAGGTATAAACTTGGGAGAAGTTTAAACTACAACCCCAAGGAGGTTTTTGAAGTTAGGAAACCAGAGGAGGTGCATCTTCCAAAACCCAACGTTAGTTCGTCGTTCATATTTGCCTATGGCAATAGTTTTATTGCCTACCCAAACAATTACAACTATTACGTAAATTACTACAAAAACACATTCCAACACGGTGGTATCTCAATGGAAGAGATGATTATTCCTTTTGTTGTGCTAAGTCCGATTAAGTAGTAGAGCTATGCAAAGTGTTAAAATTGATAGTTTAGTAGGAATAGGCAAGGCGGCCGAGGAGATTATTGCTGCCATTGGCAATAATAGGATTATTTGTTTTTATGGAGCCATGGGCTCAGGTAAAACCACACTGATAAAGGCCATTTGCGCGTATTTGGGAGTTAGCGATAATGTAACCAGCCCTACTTTTGCTTTGGTTAATGAGTATAGCGATAAGAATGGTGCTCCAATATATCATTTTGATTTTTACAGAATCAATAAAATTGAGGAAGTTTACGACTTTGGTTACGAAGAATATTTTTATGGCGATACTGGAATTTGCCTTATTGAATGGCCTGAACTAATTGAGGATATTTTACCCTCCGAAAGTGTTGTAAGACTCACTATTACAGTCAACTCCGACATGTCCAGAACGGTGGAAATTTCCGTCCAATAATTAAACCTATTCGCCCAATATTCGTATTAATATATTACCTTTAACCTATAATCGAACTCTTATGGGACGCTCATCATCACATATCCCTGAATTTCCTTACGCCAAGGGTATTCTTGTTCAGGAGGAACGTTTGGAATACAGTAAGAAGAACAAAAAACTTACCATTGGCATGCCTAAAGAAGCGGATAGCACTGAAAGCAGAGTGCCGTTAACACCGGAGGCTGTTGAAATTCTTGTAAATCAAGGTCACGAAGTGATTATTGAAAAAGACGCAGGGAAACTTGCCAATTACTGCGATAAGGATTACAGCGAAAA
>JAEXVC010000052.1 GCA_023406715.1 Bacteroidota bacterium
GTAAATAACTAGTCCGTGGCCTGGGATATAGGCATCGAATCCATTTTTTTGGCGGTTCTCAATTAAGTAATACTCATTGGTTGTTGTGGTATTTACTTTGTAGAATGCATTTGCATTGGTTTTGGATTCAGGTATTGTAATTGAAGTTCCATCGTTAAGTGTAGTTGCAGTACCCCAGCCATATACCATTACTTTGGTGTAAGCATTGTGGTGAGCAGGTGTTATGCCGTCGTTATTCCAAGAGCCGCCTGCCATAAGGTCCCACTCTCCTGTACCATCAAATTGACCACCTGTCTCGTAGTCGGTATCGTAATAATCTGGTGCACCTAATACATGCCCAAACTCATGACAAATAACACCAATTGCTGTTATAGTTGTACCAGAATTTCCAGATAGTTCTGCGGAACAAGAGTAATTTTTGATAATTTTTCCATCGAGCGTTTTGTCCGTTATATGGTATGCATGAGCCCAAATTGTATTAGCGGGGGCATCAGCCTCTTCTCCATAGCCAGCATAAATTATGTATACACCGTCAACGTACCCGTCTCCATCGTTATCGAAATCGGCATAATTCACTGCAGCATCGGCTGCAGTAATGGCTTCGTTTACCAAAGCTTCTGGGTTTACATCGTAACCGTCGGCATCATTAGCACCATAGTAACTCATATTGTTATTGGCTGTGTATGGTCCTGCAACAGTAACTGTAAGATTAAACTGGTTGAATGAGTTTTCTAAGTAATAATCCTTTACGCTACCAGTTGCTCCATTAGCGGTATAGTTTACTTGATTAAACAAGTTATTGAAATCGGCTTGAGTTTTAGAAAAAGCCTTATCCTTGAATCCCATAAGAATACAAACAAGTTTTCGGTTGCCTGTTGTTGGGAAAGATTTTTGAGATTCGGCTGCTTTTATTGCTCGAATACTTTTAAGCATTTGCAGCTGCTCTTTGGAGTAAAATAATCCTTTTTTAGTTTTTGATAGTATTTCTTTGTCTTCGGTTGTTCTATTCTCAATATCTTTTGCAACTACACCCGATGGGATAATGTATCCGCGCTCATCGTTAATTGCATACTCAAAGTAACCCTTGGTGTTAGAGAGAAGTGTGTAGCCATCAGGGGTAACAGCCCATTTGTGTCTTTCGTCGCCCTTTAGGGTTATGGTAATTGTACTACCATCGGGTTGTGTAAACTTAGTTTTTCTAGGATAAGCAGGGCTTGAAAAGCCTGAATGCATGATGCAAGTTACCAAGAAAAGGATTAGAGTAAATCGTTTAATCATAGTCTTAATTTATTTAATAAAAGTGGCGCAAGGTAATAATCTTTTTCTTACCCCAAATTCTATTAAGTGACTATTTTATAGCCGATTCGTATGATTTTTTCTTAGAAAATATAATAAAAAAATATTTATTCTTTGCAGATTTGTGTTTTAATCCTAATGGAGCGTTTGTGTATAGAGCAAAACTGTAAAAAACATCATTATTAGTTGGTTTTGAGCATCAGGTTTAGTTCCTTGACGATTTGTCCAATCTTATCTTCCGATAATTCTTTTTGAGTAGCCAAGTCGTTCAAACTACCCCATACAGGTTCGCCGCAAACAACACAGATAATTCCTTTTTCCCTCAAATATGAGACTGAATGAGGCAATCGCACAATTAAATCCTCAATTTGGATATCCTTAGTTATTGGTAGCATAAATTTGAAGTTAGAAGATGTAGGATGGAAGAAATTCGGGAAACTCCATCCTTTATTACTATTCTTCGTTAATGCGAACTTCGTGGGTTATGGTCATTCCTTTTCGGTAAGCAGCGCTTACACCGCAATACTTTTCCTCCGATAAACCAATTGCTTTATTGATGCTTTCAAGTGGAAGGTTTTTGCCCCAAAATTCATATATAACCTTCATGGCTGTGTAATGCTTCGGATGTTCCTCGGTTTGCTCTGCTTCTACCCAAACACGGAATTTTTTTACATCAACCTTCATCTTTTTAAGGATTGATATAACATCCATTCCTGTACAGCCTGCCAATGCAACTAGCATTAGGGGTTTAGGGCGTGGACCTTTGTTTGTTCCGCCAACTTTTTCGTCGGCATCGAGGATAAGTTTGTGGCCATTTACTTCGGCCTCAAAGGCCATTCCTTCCTGCCAATCGGCAAATATTTGTACTTTATCCATATAAATCTTTTTACATTAAACAGTAAATATATGTAAATGTTTAATTGGAAGCAATTCGTTTTTTAAGCCAGAAAACCGTAAACCACTGCAAAAAGTGTTAATGTTAGAGCGATTATACCATAGGGGATTGACATCAAAATAAATTTTGCAATTGTTTTTCCCCACGACTGTTTGTAGTTATTTTTTAGTGAGATTATAAGGTAAATCATACACAACAGGAACGACCATCCCCATAGTTTCTGTCCGAACGATTCGCTAATGTAAATCTGGATTACGAGAATCAAACTAAAAATGATGAAAAAGATGGTATGCTGATGGATGGAGAATATCAGATGCTCGTAGTAATATTTCTTCCTGTAGAATATTAACAGCAGTAGTATTGCTGTAAGCGGCATCATTATAAACATTGTTAGTGATATGCTTTTAAGAATGGCCTGGGTTAGTAACTTAATGCTATCCTTGCTCTTAAAGTCATAAATAGACATTTTACGGAGCATTTGACGATTAAACCAGTTTGCATCATTTCCAAATTTAGTCAGCACGGAGTCAAGTTGCTCGTTGTTATAGTTGGGTACATCCTGTTTAAAGGCAAGGTACTCCTCCTTGGTGTCGAATTTAACCTTGTCGTAAACTTCATATTTGGGTTTTATGGAGTCCAGTGCCACATTCTTTAATGGAATTAAAGCAAGGGCTTTTCGGAGATTTTCCCTTGTAATACTGTTTGTGTCGATATTTTCGTCCAAGAGGAGTTTGTTTATTACTGTATCGTGAGCAGTTTGTAAACTAGTTAGAACTTGCAGTAAACTATCCTTGGAGCGAAAATTAAAATCCACAGAACTAATATCGTTGCTATCCTTGCTGTAGTATGTTTTTTGATTACCTAGAAGTTCGCCAATAGATAAGCTCATTGTACCTAAATCATCGTTGATTATAACATTGCCATTTATGTTGCTAGAATCAATAGCATTATCGCTTAACTTTCCTAGGAATAGAAAGAATACAAAACTTATGAAAAGATAGAGTTTTAGAGGAGGAACATACCGCACCCTTTTACCCTCAAGGTATTCAGCGGTCATTCGTCCGGGTTTAAGAATGGATGCTTTTATTGTGTTCCAAATCTTTGTATCGAAACAGTAAAGGCCATCGAAAAATTCAACTAATAAATAGCGAACTTTTAAATTTTTAATATTGTTTTCCTGTCCGCAATTAGGGCAGTAGTTATCTTCTGGTCTAAGCGGTAAGTTGCAGTTTTGGCAAATTTCTGATTTTTGGAGTTTACGGGACATATAGCAGATTAGGTTTTGTTAGTGTCGCAAAATTAAAGAATATTGAGCATTCAGATTGTGGAAACCCAATAAATATTGTTTTTTTAGTTTATCTCAGAGGTAATAAGATGAGTAAAAATGATGATAGATGAAAATAGTTTTTATCATTTAGGTTATTTCACATCAAATTATGTCCATTTCAGCCAGAAAAAACATTAAATTGAGGTTTAACACTGTAAATTTGTATTGATGAATAAAAGATTAATAAATAAGGCTCTGTTAACATCACCCATAATATCAATTTATGGTTTAATCCCCATTGTTTTATTCAATTCAATTGGTTTACTACAGTTCCTAATCAGCTTTATTGCACTTACAATTGGTATTTTACTATTCTGGATTTTTAATATTTATCTGGTCAGAAAGAATATTTCAACGGTTGCACGTTACTTTTTGAGTTATATGGCAACTTTTCTTTTGCACTCAGGAACTATTTTTATAATGGCAACCTCGCAGGAATTATTAAACCCCATTAATCTTCTTGTATATTCAATTATTGCTACATTGGCAGTTAACTCAATAATTCTTATAATTATTAATGCCGAATTACTTAAAAGGAAAAAAGACTTTGTTGAGTCCGAGTATCAAAAGTTAAAAGTTATAAGCCTAGAGGCTCAAAAGAAAGTGTTGTTACAGCAGCTGCACCCGCATTTTCTTTTTAATGCATTGAGTACACTAAAATCATTGATTAGAGTTAATGTTGAGCAAGCAGAAGACTACTCGGTTAAACTTTCGGAGTTTTTGAGGTACTCAATTAATGTTCATTCAAATGAGCTGGTTACACTTAAAGATGAGTTACAATTTGCTCAGGATTACATTGAACTTCAAAAGGTGCGGTTTGGCGATTCTTTAATATGCAATACAGATATTCCTTCTGCTATGTTGACCCTTAAGTTGCCCGCATTTGCTCTGCAATCTTTGCTTGAAAATGCGATAAAACACAACTCATTCACAGAAAAGAAACCTTTAACCATTCTTGTAAAAGAGGTTAATGGTAGAATTTGTGTTACGAACAATAAATCACCCAAGCCACTTATTCAAGCATCGGGTACTGGTTTGAAAAACTTGGACGAACGATATAGAATGATTTCTGATTTATCTATTGAGGTTATTGATACCGAAACTGAGTTTACCGTTTACCTTAACTTAATTGATAAATGAAAATTGTAATTATAGAGGATGAAAAATTAACTGCCAGAGACCTAGCTAATACCATAAAGGCTATTGAACCAGATGCAGAAATAGTATCATTTCTATATTCCGTTGAGGATGCCGTTTTGTACTTTCAATTAAACCCTAAGGTTGATTTGATTTTTTCCGATATAGAACTGGGTGATGGATTAACCTTTGAAATATTCAAAAGAATTGATATTCAGGTTCCAATTGTTTTTTGTACGGCCTATCAGCAATATATGCTTGAGGCTTTTCAAACTTTAGGTATCGATTATGTGTTAAAACCATTCAATAAACAAAGCATAGAGCGAACTTTTCTTAAGTATAAAAATCTTAAGAGCCAGTTTTCGAAACCTAATGTCAATTTCGACAATTTGATTACGCAACTAAAGGAAAATCAACCCAATAGAGAACAATCAGTAATAACACACCAAGGCGATAAGGTTGTTCCCCTTGGAGCCGATGAAATTGCTTTCTTTTTCATTGAAGATGATTATACTTTTGCCTATACATTCGATAAAAGGAAGATTCTTATTAACCAAAGAATGGATAAACTTGAAGCAAAATTTAATTCATTTTTTAGGGCTAATAGGCAGTTTTTAGTTAATAGAAGGGCTGTAAAGGATGCGTCGCAATACTTTAACCGGAAAATGGTTATAAACTTAACGGTTAGTTTTCCCGAAAAGATTATTGTTGGTAAATTAAAAGTAACAGAATTCATCAAGTGGCTAGAGACCTATTAGCCTCATTAAACCCAAAATTTAGTTTTTACTATTAAAATATTCTGTATATGAGCAATATACTAATAACTGGTGCAACAGGCAATATTGGAGTTGAGGTAATTCGCTATTTATACAAATTTGAAACGTCAAATCGGATTATTGCTGGAGTTAGAAATATTGATAAAGCAAAACGCATTTTTAATGACTGCCCTAAGTTAGAGTACGTGCATTTTGATTTTGAAGATTCTGATACTTTTGACAATGCTTTTAAGGGAATTGAACGTATTTTTCTTTTACGACCACCCCACATTTCAGATATTGATAAATATTTCAAGCCTTTGATTTCGAAAATTGTACAGCATAATATTCGCGAAGTTGTGTTCTTATCAGTACAGGGAGTTGAAAAAAGCAAGGTTATACCGCATAATAAAATTGAGAGGTTAATCGTCGAAAACGGATTGGATTACATTTTTTTGCGACCAAGTTACTTTATGCAGAACCTGACAACCACTTTGATTAATGATATTAAAACAAAACGGAGTATTATTCTACCTGCCAAAAGAGCAAAGTTTAATTGGATTGATATTGAGAATATTGGAGAGACCGCTGCTATCCTTTTAGAAAAATTTGAAGACCATAAAAATAGACCCTACGAAATTACTGGTCTGGAAAATGAAGATTTTTATTATGTAACTTCATTAATAAATAAAGTAATTAAAAATCCAATAGTGTTTAAAAGCGTGAATCCGCTGAGGTTTTTCATGATTAAAAGGAAAGAAGGGATGGTTACAGGAATGATAATTGTAATGCTCTTACTTCATTTCTTGCCAAGATTTCAAAAAGAACCTAGGATTTCCAATTTTTACGAAGAGTTGACAGGAAATAAGCCTACGGATTTAAAAACATTTATTGAAAGAGAAAAGAAACAGCTTGATAAACACTAAATTCTCATATAAATTTAAGCCGTATAATTAATTTATTCTAATGCTGACTAAACTAACTCCATGGTTGGACAAATATTAAAACGAATCGTGTAATTATTTTCTCAAGTCCACTTTAACCCCGATTTTGTCCACTTCAACTATTAAGTAGTTTCACTATCAATATTTTACATCAAAATTTGCATCATAATTTTTAAACAGATGCAAATGAAAATTAATCTATTAATCACAGGTGTTTTACTTTACCTAATATCTTTTCAGGTAAGCGCTCAGGATACCATTAGGCATTTTCAGGAACTTGAAAATAGGGTTTTGTCGAATAGTTTAACGCTGAAAAGTGGTGAGTTAAAGTTAACTCAAGCCAAAAAGGAACGATTGGCTGCAATCTTTGGTCTAATTGACCCAACTGGAAGCGTAACAGGGTCGTACACAAACAACACTAAACTGCCGGTTAATTTAATTCCTGCCGAAATACTAGGCGGACAGCCTGGAACTTTTCAGGAGGTCAGATTTGGCGTACAGTATGTTACTAATCTTAATAGCTATGTTGAGGTTAAGTTGATAAACCTTCAGGCGTGGGAGAGTTTTCAATTATCTAGAATTAATGTGAAGGTCAGTGAGTCAGACAAAAAAGTTGCACTTAAAAATTTACTTGAAAACTGTGCTATTGTTTATTATAACATCATAAATCTTCAGGAGCAACTCATTGCGTTTCAACAGAACTTTTGCGCTGCCGATACTCTATACAGGTTTACACTAGATAAATTTAGTAATGGATTGGCAAGCACTCAGGATTTGAACGATAGTAAGGTAAATAAACTAAATATTGAGGAGTCAATTAACCAATTGCAGTATCAGATTAAGCAACAATACATTGCCCTAAAAATACTTTGCGATATCCCTGACGATAACAAATTATTGATTGGGGCAAATGTTGGTTCCACCGAGTTCAGTAGAAGTGTTACGGTAGATGTAAATCCCTTAGTTGCAGATAATGCAACGGAGCGAGCACGATTAGCAAGGTCGGCATTTAGAGCATCTAAGTATTCAGTAGCTCCTGCATTATCGTTGTTTGCATCGTATCAAAGTCAGCAATACAGCACAAGAGCTAATTTTTTCGATAATGGGGTTGATTGGTCAACGAGCAACTATATTGGAATAAAGCTCAGTATACCACTGCCCAATTCACAAACATTTAAGCAGGTTGGAAAGGCAAAGTACGACTATTTGATGGCTAAAAATTATGCGGAGCAAATGAATTTGCAGGTCTTGCTGAATAGTAAGCAACTCCTTATTGATTACAATAAAGCAGAATCGCAACTTAATAGTAACCTCGAAATTTTTAAGCTGAGAAGGGAAAACTACCAGAGAAACTTGCTGAATTATAAGGAGGGTGTTGCTGGTTTAGAACAGACCGTAAATAGTTTTAACTCAATGATTAGTAGCCAATACAGTTACATTTCATCGGTAGTTAATCTACTATTAGTGAAAGAAAAAATTGACATCAACAATAAACTTAAATAAGAGTATGAAACGGATAATTATTACATCAACAATTGCTATATCCATACTAGCTTCATGTGGTAAATTAATTGAGGAAACTAAACCCATAAGAAAGGATATTACTGAAACAGTATTTGCGTCCGGAACACTTGAGGCAGATGGTACTTATAGTCTTACGGCCAGAGCCGATGGTTACATAGTAGAGTTAAAATTCAGGGAAAACGAAGAGGTAAAACAGGGACAAATTCTAGCACTAATTGATAATAAGCAAAGCACTATTAATGCAGAGAACGGAAGGGTTTTGTTTGAAATTGCTAAATCCAATGTTCAGCCTAATTCGCCAAAATTTATTCAGGCTGAGAACGAGATGCTTAAAGCAAAGCAGAAAATGGAGTACGATTCTAGCTTATAC
>JAEXVC010000063.1 GCA_023406715.1 Bacteroidota bacterium
ACTATAGCGATTCCGAATATCAACTAGCCAACTTCAACATAATTAAGGCAGTAACGTTCGACTCAAAATACGAAACGTCCCTTACCTATGCCCGTATCCTAACTAAAATCAATAAAAACGACAAAGCTCTTGAGGTGCTTACCGCCGAACAGGATACATCGGCCGAAATATGGGAGTTAAACCAAAAAGCAGATTTACTGCTGGAGCTTAAAGCGTACTCAAAAGCGTTAGACCTTTACAATAAAATCAACGAAAGAGACTCGTCATACATTCGTAATTCCGAATTGGCCTCAACCCTTGTGGGTGTTGGCGAATTTGCTTACGCCCGAAAATACTTGGTAGCCGATACTGCAAAGAGTTGGGACAAGGAGGACGCTTTAAGAAAGCTTCTTTTGCACGATTTAAAGTACCATAGCGGCGACACCTGCATTACCACCTACAATAAGTTCCGAGATATTGGGTATTCCGTTGACCCCCTTGGTGTTTACAGGATAAAACTCTTTTTATCGCACCCATTACTAGGATGGTCTTTCAGAGATATTGCAGGGCTCACAGTATTTATACTTATTTTACTAGTTCTAGTTGTAATACCATACTTTTGGATACTGCCCGTTTACTTTGTGGGTCACCACTGGAAATTCATAACTCGCGAAAAACCTTACCAACCGCAATGGGGACTTAAAATGTTTTGGTTTGTTAGCTTTGGATTGCTTTTTGCCACATTTATTCCAGCGGTTGCTGTTCCCGAGTATTTAGGATTTATACTTAACACTAACAACTACGCTGAACTTGCATCGGAGCAAAGGGCATTAATATACATCATATTCATTCTAACCTTTGCAATTTTCGGCCTTGTGGCGTTGTATAAGAAAGACCTCAGAGTGCTACTAAGCAGCAATTGGTCTATCCAGAAAAGCATCGGAATTGGACTTGGTATTCTTTTGGCTTTCAAACTTGTAAGTGTTATTTATGTTAAAATTGGGATGTCCGGCTTTGGGATAACGCTCGAAGATTTGGCCAGCATACCCAACATCTTCCTAGCATCGAAACAGGATATTGAACCCATCATTACAAACTACGGCAAACTTATTGGCTTCTCGCTTATTTGCATACTAGTCCCAATTTACGAGGAGATAATTTTTAGAGGAGTAGTGCTCGATGCCATTTTAGGGTACATCAACTTTAACTCGGCAAATATTATACAGTCAGCGCTATTCGCCTCAATCCATGGCAACCTGTTCCTATTCCCAGTTTTCTTCTTTTTTGGGCTTATAGCAGGTATAATGCGCAAAAAATCGGGCGGACTATTGCCAGGCATTGTTTTCCATATAGTAAATAATATGCTTGCAATATCGGTGCTGATGTTTAAATAGTACAGATTTATTACTTTTATAAAAATTTTACCACCAATGTCCAAACTCCTTATAAACCAATACTACCAAAACCTCGACAAAGCCTTGTTGTTTGGCAAGAGCGACAACGAGCAAAGCATACACAACCATTTTTGGGCATTGCTAAATAATTATGCCCTTAAATTGCCGAGAAAATGAGCGGCAGTGAGTAAATGGAGCTAAAGCCTTTAGCGTAAGTAAAAGCCACCTCAATGCAGTCCGTAATTATATTAAGAACCAAGAAGAACAACACCAGAAGGAAAACTTTACCGAAGAGGTTAATGAGTTTATGGAAAAATACGGGTGGACATCCATAGACTAAGATCAACAAAAAAAATAATAGTTAGGCATTACTTATCAGCAAATTTCTTTCTATTGTTAAGTTTCACAATGAAATCATCAAGCCTTTTAGCACGAGTTTCGGCCTTTTTTGCGGACTCAATCCAAACAATATACTCCTTACGGTTGGTGTACGACAGGGTATCAAAAAACTCCCTGGCATCATTATTAGCATTGAGCAACGCATGAACATCAGGAGGGATTGTAACTGTCCGCTCCAAAGTATCTTTTGTAAGTTCTACACTTACAGTATCACCAAAAGTTTTGTTTATTTTTTTCCGAATCTCCTTGGTTAAACCAAGCACATAGCACCCTTGTCCCATATTGGCCAAACTCCCACGATACTCAGCAACGCCATCAAATATTGCAACTATCTTAACCTGCCCTTTTGTGCCAAACAACTGCACAGTATCGAATGGAAATTTTACATATGCTGCATCGATTCCCTTATTTTGCTCTATTACTGCTGTGAACTCTATTTTATCCATAAAATTGTTCATCAATAAACTACAACAGAAAACTATACCAAATTAACCAAAAATCATTCTACGAAACTAAACTTAATCAACAAAATAAACTAACTTAACCTCATAAATCAACCTAAAACCAAAGCCATGAATAGAACTAAACTAACCTACTTGATTTTATTTCTTCTTCTCGTTAGTGGCTGCACCCAGCACAAAGAAAAAACCGAAATAAAGATACAACTATCCGAAATTGAATATTTTTATTCTCTATCTGGTCACTCTAGCGATTCCACATTCAACGCAATTTTTGAGCAAACCCTCAAAAACTACGACCCCGCAAAAGAAGAGTTCGTAACAACTTTTGAGAGAATAATAGCTGAATTATACCCAGAGTTCCTCCTCTCCCCAATTTTCAACTCCTTTGAATTTAGGGATAGAATACGCTTCAACTCTACCAACCAAGAAATACTAAGCGTTTTGAAAGAAGATATTAAGCAAGCAAAACAAAAAACAATCGAAATATTAAAGAAAAGGGTTGAGTTTGCATTACCGTCGAGCCTACTCAATAAAATTGAGGTTATTGCGAATGAATCAACCGAAACTAACACGTATACCATTACAGTAAATAGGAAAATAGATAAAAACCAAATTACAACTCTGCTTGAGAAAAGAGGAAACCTTGAGTTCTGGGAAACTTACGAAATTTCTTATATTTGGGACTTTTTGAACAATGCAAACAACGAAACTAAAATAATTGCAAACAATTCTAACAACAAATCATTATTCGAAATTCTAAACCCTGCCACCTCTTCCGATGGTCAATTACAACGCGGAGCGCTTATTGGCACCACCCATATAAACGACACCGCTATGGTTAACCAATATTTGAGGATGCCCAGCATTCTTGGAATGCTCCCAAGGGATTTAAAATTTATTTGGTCAACTAAAGTTCAGTACAGCGACGAGGATTACGTCCAACTCTATGCCCTTAAAATTAGCTCCCGTGATGGCAAAGCCCCTTTAACCAGCGAATGTATTGTAAATGCAAAAGCCGAAGAATCAAACTACCCAAGTGTACTGATGGAGATGAACTCCGAAGGTGCCAGAGTATGGCAAAGACTCACTGCCGAGAATATTGGGTTGCAAATAGCAATAGTACTTGACAATGTTCTATACACAGCACCATTTGTACAAGCCTCAATTGAATCTGGAAAATCACAAATAACTGGCGATTTCACGCTGGAGGAAGCCTCCAACCTAGCGGCCATTCTCAATGCTGGATATATGCCAGGAATTACTGTTAAGGTTATCGCGGTTGACTAGCAATTGCCCTTTAGATTCAAATAAAACAAGGGGAACACATGTTCCCCTTTGTAGCGAGAGGCGGGATTGAACCGCCGACCTCATGATTATGAATCATGCGATATATACTTTTGTTGTTTTATGTCTAGTTATTATTAATTATTAAAATCCTTATTTTCTTATATTTAAACATTTATCATTAAAGTTCAGTTTGGTTATTCTTTGTTTTTATATTACATTTATGGTGCAAATTTTTGGTGCAAATTTTCATCATGAATAAAAGACAAAGAACCGACGAAGCGACCATTTCTGTAAACATCAGGTTTGATACTAGGCGAAAAAGAATAAACAACACTTACCCTACCAAACTGGAAGTTTACTTTAAAGGTATTAAGAAAAGATATGACTTAAAAACATACTTTTCTATAGAGGAGTGGGAAAAAGCAAATTCCCCTAAACTGAAAGATAACAACATTAAAGCAAGGAAATCGCATATAGAAACTGAAAAATCCAGAGCATCAAAAATTATCAGCGATCTTGGGAATAATTTCTCCTTCGAGAGTTTTGAAAGTTTATATCTGAATAAAACAAAGACTGATAAGTCTTCAAAGGAAGACGTATATTCTTATCTTGAAAAGCATATTAAATCATTAACTTCTAATGATCAACTTGGATATGCAGAGTCATTTAGTTCAACACTTTTCAACTTGAAAAGATACGCCAACACTCTATGCTTCAAGGATCTTACGCCTAAATTTCTAGAAGGATTTGAAAAGTGGATGCTCTCAAAAGAGAAATCAATCACAACTGTAGGAATATACGCAAGAAATCTGAGAGTAATTTATAATCTTGCAATTGAAGAAGGAATAGCAAAAAGAGAAAACTATCCTTTCGGCCAAGCAAAAAATAAAAAATACGAGATTCCTATTGGCCTAAATCCAAAAAAAGCAATACCTGAAGAAGCTATAAGAAGAATAGCCCAATTAGAGGGACTTTATGGTAATAAAGAAAGAGCAAGAGACATTTGGCTCTTCAGTTTTTTATGTAATGGAATGAATTTAGCAGATGTATTCCGTTTGCGTTATAGTGATATTGATGGTGATTTTTTCTCATTCAAAAGAAAAAAATTATCTGGTAGACAGAAAAACAGGCCACTTATTGAAGTTTTTTTAACAAATAAAGCGGTTCAAATAATATCTAAATGGGGCAATGACAACTGCAATCCGAA